>CAZTGN010000257.1:950-3762 GCA_964613275.1 uncultured Conexibacter sp.
CCGTCCGCTCGCAGGGCCGCGAGCTCCTCCCGCAGCTCGGCGGCGAGGCCGGCGCTCACCGGCCGTTCCCGGAGAGGGCCGCCGCGACGCTGTCGGCGACGATCTCCAGCGCGAGCTCGAGCGCCTCCGGCGGCATCAACAGCGACGGCTGCAGGTTGAGCGACGTGGTGCTCGAATCGGCGAGGATGCCGCGCTCGAGCGCCGCCCGGGCGACGGCCTCCTGCAGCTCGGGGTCGCGCTCCTTCGTCTCCGGGTCGCGGACGAACTCGATCGCCAGGAAGCAGCCGACCGTGCGGACGTCTCCGATCCGCTCATGGCGGCGGGCGAGCTCCCCGAGCCGATCTGCCGCCACCGCCTCGAGCGCGGCGACGTTGCCGAGGACGTCCTCGCGCTCGTAGGCGTCGAGCGTGGCGAGAGCGGCCGCGACCGATCCCGGCAGCCAGGACCAGGTGCTGCCGGTGCTGAGATCGTCGACCGCACCGAGCACCGCCTCGGTGCCGAGCACGGCGCCGATCGGCATCACGCCGCCGCCCAGCGCCTTGCCCATGCAGATCAGGTCGGGCTCGACGCCCCAGCGCTCCACGGCGAGCATGGTCCCGCCCCGGCCCATCCCGGTCTTGACCTCGTCCGCGCAGAGCAGCCAGCCCTGCTCGGAGCAGAGCGCGGTCAGAGCGCGCCAGAACGAGTCGGGCGGAGCGATGCAGCCGCCGGACCCGAGGATCGGCTCGATCACCACACCGGCGACGAGCCCGGGATCGACGACGTGGAAGAGGAGCTCGTCGCGGATGTAGTCGACGGTGGCATCGCCGCTCCCGCCCGGTCGGGCGGGAGCAAGCGGCGAGCGGTAGGGATTCGGATAGGGGGCGTGCATGAAGCCGGTCCCGAGCGAGCGGTCGCCGGCGCTGATCGAGCTCGCCTCCGCCCCGAGCGTCGCGGTCGCGGTCGACTCGCCGTGATAGGAGCCGTGGAAGCCGAGCACGATCGGCCGCCCGCTCGCCCGCCGCATCAACCGGACCGCGGTCTCGACCGCCTCGGTCCCGTTCAGCGCGATGTCGACGCGCTCGATCGACCCCGGCGCCAGCTCGACGAGCCGGCGCGCGAGCTCGTACATCGGCGGCGAGGAGAGGGCGTGGCTGTCCTCGTTGCCCCAGCGCCGGATCGCGGCGACGGCGGGCTCGATCAGGTCCTCGCGACAGGCGCCGAGCGGCACCGAGGCCGAGGCCGAGGCGAGGTCGAGGAAGACGTTGCCGTCGACGTCGGTCGCCGTGTACCCCTGCTTGCGATCGAGGACGAGCGGCGCGAGGTCCGCGGCGAGCCCGGCGTAGAGCAGCCGCTCGCCGGACTCCAGCAACGCCCGCGAGCGCGGGCCTGGAAGCTCGGTCCTGACGGCGGGAACCGGCGCATGATCGGCGGGCTGCACGTGATGATTATCGGGGCGCGTCACGGGATGCGCCTGTTCGCGGGACCATCGGCCAGCCTGCGGGACGGCAACCGGCGCCTTCTTGCGGGAGAATTCGATACGATTCGCGGAATTGTTCCACAATTCTACCTTCTGGGGTGGTTGAGAGATGGCATCGAAACTCGTCCAAGGCAAGCACGGCCTCCGCAACAGGCTGCTGATCGCCGCCGGGGCGCTGGCGGCGCTGGCGGCCGGGATCCTGGCCGCCGAGCGGCCGGGCTCGGCCGACGCGGCGCCGTCCACCGGATACAGCGTCGTGATCATCAGCGGCGACGGGATGGGCCCGGCCCAGCGCACCGCGACCCAGCTCGCCGAGTACGGCTACAAGACGCAGCCGATGGACGCGCTGCCGAACGGCGGCCTGCTGAAGACCAACTCGATCCTGCCGGTCACCGACTCGGCCGCGGGCGCGACGGCGATGGGCACCGGCCACAAGGTCAAGAACAACCAGGCGGGCATCGCGCCGAACGGCAAGAAGCTCGAGAACCTGGTCGAGCTGGCACGAAGCCTCGGCAAGTCGACCGGCCTGGTCGAGGACCACGACGTCACCAACGCGACGATGATGGGCTTCGCCGCGCACGTCAAGAACCGCGACAACAAGGCCCAGGCGGCACGCCAGTACCTCGAGGAGACCCACCCCGACGTGATCTTCGGCGGCGGCGAGGAGGTCTGGTACCCGGAGGGACACCCGGGCAAGCTGCCCGACGTGATCTCCGACGACAAGTCGACCGGTCGTGAGAACCTCGTCAAGCAGGCGATCGACCAGGGCTACCAGTACGCGTGGAACCGGAAGACGTTCGACGAGCTCACCGGTCCGCAGGCGCTGGCGCTCGTCCAGGACGACGCCTACATCCGCGGCCACGAGATCAAGGGCTACAAGAAGGACGAGGATCCGCACTTCGTGCCCGAGCCGCTGCTGATGGAGAAGGCGCTCGAGATCCTCGGCCAGAACCCCGAGGGGTTCTTCATCGCCGCCGACGTCGACGAGCTCGATGACGCCGGCCACGAGCACGACGGCAAGTCGGTCATCCAGTCCGGCCAGATCGTCAACAAGATGGTCGAGGTCGTCCAGGAGTACCGGGAGACGCACCCGAACGTGCTCCTGGTCGTCACCGCCGATCACGAGACCGGCGGCATGACGATCGAGACGCCGCGCTCGCGGTCGACCAACAGCGCCGGCGACGATCCGGTGCCCGCCTACGGGACGCCGCAGAACCTGCCGCTGCCCGGCGGCAAGACGCCGCCGCGGTCGGGCCCGTTCAAGGTCAAGGGCAAGGACGCGCAGTTCAAGGTCGATTGGACGACGCCCGAGCACACCGGGCTGATGGTCCCGGTCACCGCGACCGGTCCGGA
>CAZTGN010000258.1:0-3710 GCA_964613275.1 uncultured Conexibacter sp.
CGAGGATGCCGACGGTGCGCATGCCGGAGGCGCAGACCTTGTTGACGGTCTCCGTGGGAACCTCCTTCGGGATGCCGGCGCCGATCTGCGCCTGCCGCGAGGGGATCTGCCCCTGACCGGCCTGGAGCACCTGGCCGTAGACGACCGACTGGACCTGCGCCGGCTCGACTGCGGCGCGCTCGAGGGCCGCTGCGATCACCGTGCCGCCGAGCTCGGGGGCACCGAGCGGCGCCAGCGCGCCGCCCATCTTCCCGAACGGGGTCCGGGCGGTGGAAAGGATCACGGTCTTCGGCATGCGGTCGTCTCTCCTGATCGTGGCGGGTGGTCGTGGGACCGGTGAATCGTAGAGGCCGCGACCGACCACGGCGGCTATCGTGGCGCCTCCGATGCGCCTCGAACTGAGCGACGGCGATCCCGCCAAGTCCTCGGCCGACCTGTTCTGCCTCGCCGCCTGCGACGGCGAGGACCTGCCGGGCTGGCTCGCCGGC
The DNA here is from genome assembly GCA_964613275.1 of uncultured Conexibacter sp. Lineage (GTDB taxonomy): Bacteria > Actinomycetota > Thermoleophilia > Solirubrobacterales > 70-9 > RHKX01. The sequence goes on from CAZTGN010000258.1 coordinate 489, forward strand.
ACCCGCGGGGCTGCGGACGTCCGAACGGGCTACAAGGAGCTGACGCTGCTCCGCCCGGGGACCCCCGCCCGCGTCCTCGTCGTCGGCCTCGGCCCCCGCGAGGACCTCGATCCCGAGCGCGCGCGGGTGGCCGCCGCACTCGCCGTCCGCGAAGCGGGCCGCCTCGGCGCCGGGAGCGTCGCCTGGGCGGTCCCCGACCACGAGCGCAAGGCGAGCATCGGCGCCGCCCTCACCGCCGGCACGATCCTCGCCGGCTACCGCTTCGACCGCTTCAAGCGCGACGAGGGGGGCGGCCGGCCGGCCCGGCTCGGCGCCTTGACCCTGCTCGGCGCATCCGATCCCGACGGATGCGCGGAGGCCGCCCGCGTCGCCGCCGAAGCCGCCAACCGCGCCCGCGACCTGCAGAACCTGCCGGCCAACATCGCCGACCCGGCGTACATGGCGGCCCGGGCGGGCGAGATCGCGGCCGAGCACGGGGCCGTCGAGCTCGAGCTCCTCGGCCCGGCCGAGCTCGAGCGCGAGGGAATGGGCGGGCTGCTCGCCGTCGGCGCGGGCTCGGCGAAGGATCCGGCGCTGATCGTGCTCCGCTACCGGGGCGGCGGCTCGGGACCGCGGCTCGGCTTCGTCGGCAAGGCCGTGACGTTCGACACCGGCGGGATCTCGTTGAAGCCGCCCGCCTCGATGGCGGAGATGAAGATGGACATGTCGGGGGGCGCCGCGGTGCTCGAGGCGACGGCGGCCGTCGCCGAGCTCGGGCTCGCCGTCGACCTCGTATCGGTCCTGCCCGCGGTCGAGAACATGCCGGGCGGCCGAGCAACCCGTCCCGGCGACGTGATCACGCAGCTCAACGGGCTCACGGTCGAGGTCAACAACACCGACGCCGAGGGGCGCCTGATCCTCGCCGACGCGCTCACCTGGACGGCCCGCCAGGGAGCCGAGCGGATCGTCGACGTCGCGACCCTGACCGGTGCCGTGGTCGTCGCGCTCGGCTCCACCTACGCCGGCCTGATCGCCAATGACGACGACTGGGCGGGCGAGGTCGCCGCCGCGGGCGAGGTCGTCGGCGAGCTCGCATGGCGGCTCCCCCTGCACGACGAGTACACCGAGATGACCAAGGGCAAGATCGCGGACCTGGTCAATGCCGGCAGCAAGCGCAAGGCCGGGACGCTGTTCGCCGCGGCGTTCCTCGAGCGGTTCACCGAAGGCGCCGCCTGGGCGCACCTCGACATCGCCGGCACCGCCTGGGACGTCGGCCGCGAGTACGTCGGCAAGGGGGCGAGCGGGTACGGGACGCGCCTGCTGGTCGAGCTGGCGCGCCGCCACGCGATGGCCCCCGCCACGTCGGGCTGAGAGAATCGCCGCCGATGGACTTCGAGCTGAGCGACGAGCAGCGGCTGCTGCGCGACACCGTCCGCGACTTCGCCGCGGGCGAGGTCGCCCCGGTCGCGGCCGATCTCGACGCGGCCAAGCGGTTCCCCTACGAGCTCGTCGAGAAGATGGGTGCGCTCGGGCTGATGGGGATCCCGTTCCCGGCCGAGTACGGCGGCGGCGGCGCCGACACGCTCAGCTACGCGCTCGCCGTCGAGGAGCTGGCGCGGATCGATTCGTCGGTCGCGATCACGATGGCCGCCCACACCTCGCTCGGCACGATGCCGATCCACCTCTGGGGCAACGACGAGCAGCGGGGCGAGTGGCTGCCGCGGCTCTGCTCGGGGCAACGCCTGGCGGCGTTCGGGCTGACCGAGCCCGAGGCCGGCTCCGACGCCGGCAACACGAGGACGCGGGCGGTGCTCGAGGGCGACGAGTGGGTGATCGACGGCGCCAAGCAGTTCATCACCAACTCCGGGACCGACATCTCGGGATGCGTGACGATCACCGCCCGGACCGGTGCGGACGAGATCTCGAACATCATCGTCGCCAACGGAACCCGCGGCTACGAGGTCGGCGAGCCCTACCGCAAGATGGGCTGGAACGCCTCCGACACCCGCCCGCTCAGCTTCGACGGCTGCAGGGTTCCCGAGGGGAACCTGCTCGGCCCGCGCGGGCAGGGCTTCAGGCAGTTCCTGCAGATACTCGACGGGGGGCGGATCGGGGTCGCCGCGATGGGGCTGGGGCTGGCCCAGGGCGCGCTCGACGAGGCGCTCGCCTATGCGCGGGAGCGACGCGCGTTCGGCCAGCCGATCTCGAAGTTCCAGGCGATCCAGGCGAAGATCGCGGACATCTCGACCGAGATCGAGGCGGCGCGGCTGCTCACCTACCGGGCGGCGGCGCTGAAGGACCGCGGCGAGCCGTTCACGCTCACCGCGGCACAGGCGAAGCTGAAGACGGGGCGACTCGCGGTCCGGGCCGCCGAGGAGGCGGTGCAGATCCACGGTGGATACGGCTACATCGAGGAGTACCCCGTCTGCCGGTTCTACCGCGACGCGAAGATCCTCACGATCGGCGAGGGCACCGACGAGGTCCAGCAGATGGTCATCGCCCGTGCGCTCGGCTGCTGAGCGCCGCCCCACTGCCGGTCCGGGGAGCGGGACCGGACGTCGGCTATGGTGGGGCCCCGGTCGGTCGACCGGGACGGTCGGATGAGCGACGAGGGAACAGGTCCGCAGCGGTGGGAGGGCCCGGCGACGGGTGGCGATTCCGGATCGGTCCTGGCGGCGGAGATCTCGCGCCGGGTCGCGGCGGTCCTCGACGCGGTCGAGCGCGAGGCCGGCCGCCTGCGGGAGGAGGCGCGGACCGAAGCGATGCGCCACCTCGACGATGGCCGCCGCCAGGCCGATGAGCTCGTCGCCGAGCGGCAGCGGCGTATCGCCGCGGTCAGCGACGAGCTCCTCAGCAAGTCGGAGGCGGTGGTCGCCCGCCTCGAGGACGCGGAACCGGTCCGGGCCGGGTTCGAGAACCTCGTCCGGGCGCTCGGCGACGCCGCCGAGCGGCTCGCGCGCGAGACCGGCGAAGCCCCGCCCCCGCCCGCCGCCACGCCCGCCTTCCACGAGACCTGGGTTCCGCCGGCGCCGCCTCCACCCCCACGGCCCCCCGGACAGGTAGCCGCTCCGCCGACACCGCGTCCGGGTGAGCCTGCCGGCCACCCGCCGCCGGCCGGGCCTGCCGGCGGTCCGCCGGCGTCCCCGATCCCGGCCGCGGAGCCGGCGGCGGGGCCCGAGCCGCCGCCGTACGCCCCGCCACCCGGTCCGCCGCCGTACGCCTCGCCGCCCGAGCCGCCGCCGT
>CAZTGN010000259.1:0-2254 GCA_964613275.1 uncultured Conexibacter sp.
TGCGGGGCGCCGGCGACGGTCAGGTCCTTGAGCTGCTCCGACATCCGCATCACCGAGAACAGTCCCGCACGGCCGCGGTAGCCGGTGCCGCCGCAGCGGGCGCAGCCGACCGGGTCCCAGGCCTCGATGTCGGTGCCGACCCGAAACCCCGCCTCCTCGAGGACCTCCTGCTCGAGCACCGTCCGGCGCTTGCAGTCGGAGCAGAGAGTGCGGGCGAGCCGTTGAGCGACCACGCAGTCGACCGCCGAGGCGGTCAGGAAGGACTCGATCCCCATCTTCGCCAGCCGGGTGACGGCGCTCGGGGCGTCGTTGGTGTGCAGCGTCGTCAGCACCATGTGGCCGGTCAGCGCCGCCTCGATCGCGATCCGCGCCGTCTCCGGGTCGCGAACCTCGCCGACCATGATCACGTCGGGATCGGCGCGGAGGATCGAGCGCAGGCCGGTGGCGAAGTCGAGGCCCGCCTTGCGGTTGACGCCCATCTGGTTGATGCCGGAGAGCTGGTACTCGACCGGGTCCTCGATCGTGATGATGTTCTTGTCGACGTCGTTGAGCTCGGCGAGGGCCGAGTAGAGCGTCGTCGACTTGCCCGAGCCGGTCGGGCCGGTGACGAGCACCGCGCCGTAGGGCTGGCTGTAGGCCTCGGTGAAGTGCCTTCGCGCGTCGCCGATGAAGCCGAGCTCGTCGAGCGTCCGCAGCGCCTCGGACTTGTCGAGGATGCGGATCGTCGCCCCCTCGCCGCGCTCGGTCGGCACGGTGACGACGCGAAGGTCGATGCGGCGGTCGTTGACGTTGACCGCGACGCGGCCGTCCTGGGGAACCCGCTTCTCGGCGATGTCGAGCTCGCTCATGATCTTCACGCGCGAGATCACGCCGGCGACCATCCGCCGCGGCACCCGGGCGGCCTCGTTGAGGACGCCGTCGACGCGGAAGCGGACCCGCATGTCCTTCTCCTCGATCTCGAAGTGGACGTCGGAGGCGCCCTCGTTCACCGCCTGGCCGAGGATCGAGTAGACGAGCTTGATGACCGGCGCGTCGTCGGCCGACTCGCGGAGCTCGGTGACGTCGGCACCGCCGAGCGCCGCCTCCTCCTCGTCCTCGGAGATCGCCTCCGAGACCGCCGACTCGAGCGAGTTGAGGCGGCTGATCAGCCCCTCGATGTCGACCTCGGCGGCGACCGCGACCCGGCAGTTGAGGCCGGTCATCATCTGCATGTCGTCGACGGCGAGGACGTTGGCCGGGTCCGCCATCGCGACCAGCAGCGTCTCCGAGTCGACGTAGCTGACCGGGACGGCGTGGAACCGGCGTGCCGTCTGCACCGAGACGAGGTTCGCGGCACCCATGTCGACGTGGAAGATGTTGAGGTCGACGTGGTCGAGGCCGTAGCGCTCGGCGACCGCCCGCGAGAGCTGATCGGCGCTGAGGACGCCGTGATCGACCATCAGCGCCTCCGGCGAGCGCCCGGCGACGCGCGCCTCGTCGATCGCCTGATCGACCCGCTCGCGCGTCAGGTACCCGAGCTCGACGACCACGTCGGTGATGAAGCGACCGCTGTGGGTACGGGTCCGCGGCGGCGTCAGCCCCGGCGTGCCGCCGGCGGCGGGCGCCGGCTCGAGCGCCTCGCTGCCGCTCACCGCCGGGCCGGAAGGCATCGATGGCACCGGGCGCAGGTGCCCATAGCGGTCGCCCGGCTCGCTCATAGGTTGTCTCGGATCGCGTTTCGCATCACTTCGATCGGCGCCTCTAGCCCGACCCAGATCCGGAACGAGTCGGCGCCCTGGCGGACCAGGACCTCGAGCCCGTCGATCAAGGTCGCCCCGCCGCTTGTGGACGTCGCGGCCAGCTCGGTCGGCTCGGACCCGTAGACGAGGTCCACCACCACGAGGGGGCTGACCAGTTGATCGGCCTCGAGGCGCAGGGCCTTTAGGTCGGTGCCCGGCGCGGGCGCCGGCGCACCCGGGGTTGCAAGCCCGACCGAGGTGGCGTTGACGAGCAGCGCGAACGACCCGAGGTCGATCGACGCGTCCGGCCCGAGCCCGGTGAGGGCGGCGACGCCGAGCTCTTCCGCCAGCTCGACCGCCCGCGCCACGGTCCGGTTCGCGACCGTGACCTCCGCCCCGGCGCCCGCCAGCGCCCAGGCGACCGCGCGGGCCGAGCCGCCGGCGCCGAGCACGAGCGTCCGGACGCCGGCGGGGTCGAAGTCGGGCGGCAGCGACGCGAGCAGGCCGGTGGCGTCGGTGTTGTCGGCCCGGATGCC
>CAZTGN010000259.1:2264-3709 GCA_964613275.1 uncultured Conexibacter sp.
GCGGCGCCGATCGCCGCGACCGCATCCGAGCGCTCGTCGGCGAGCTCGCAGGCGGCGCGCTTGTGCGGCACGGTGACGTTGACGCCGGCGAAGCCGCGCTCGCGCAGCTCGGCGATGCCGGCCGCGAACCGCTCCGGCGGCAGGTCGATCGCCTCGTAGCTCCAAGCGTCGGCGAGGCCGAGCGCGGCGAACGCGGCGTTGTGCATGGCCGGTGAGCGTGAGTGGGCGACCGGGTGGCCGACGACGGCCAGCCGCCTCATCGCCGCCGCCCCGCGACCGGCGCCATCAGCAGTCGGTCGGCGAGCCGCCCTCGGCCTCGCGAGCTGAGTTGTACCGCTCGGAGGCGGCCAGGAAGTCGTCGTAGTCGGCGGTGAAGTAGTGCTCGCCGCAGGTCCCGGGCTTGACCACGTAGTAGAGGTAGTCGACCCCGGCCGGGTCGGCCGCCGCCTCGAGCGAGTCGAGGCCCGGATTGGCGATCGGCGTCGGCGGCAGCCCGGTGACCAGCCGCGTGTTGTACGGGCTCTCGGTGGCGAGGTCGGACTCGGTCAGCGGCTCGTCGAAGTTGTCGAGGTCGTAGCGGAGGGTCGCATCGATCCCGAGCGGGATCCCCTGGGCGAGGCGGTTGTAGATGACCGCCGCGACGAGCGGCCGCTCCTTCGGCACCATCACCTCCCGCTCGATCATCGAGGCGATGATGACGACGTCGTAGATCGTCAGGTTCTTCTTCTCCGCCGCCTTCAGGTCCACCTGATCGATGGCGTCGTCGAACGCGGTCAGCTGGTCGGTGACGAGGTCCTCGACGTTCGCGCCCTTCTCGAGCTCGTAGGTGGCCGGGAACAGGAAGCCCTCGAGGGAGGCATCCTTCGGCGCCCCGGTCTTGGCGATGTCGAATCCCTTCGGCGCCGCGGCCGTCGCCTTCTCGTAATCGCCCTGGAGCCCCGCGTCCTTGGCGACCGCGGCGATCTGCGAGCGCGTGTAGCCCTCGGGGATCGTCACGTCCTCGGTCTTCAGCGTCGCCGGCCCCCGTGGCGCCGGGTCCGGGCTGCCGCCGGAGGAGAGCAGGGCGTAGGCGCCGACCGCGATCGCGATCAAGGCCGCGAGGACTGCGAGCCGGCGGGTCCAGACGGTGCGGCCACCGGTGGCCGAAGGCCGGGACGGGGGCGGCAGCGGCGGGTAGTCCCCGGTCGCGATCTCCCGCCGCGCCGGCGGGACCGGCGGCGGGGCGGCGGCATCAGCGTCCCGGAGGGGGTCGTGCTCGCCGGTCGGCGGGATCGGCTGCGGCGGCGGCTGATCGGCTCCAGCCGCGGGCCGGCTCCGGGTCCGCCGCCGCGGCATCAGCTCCTCGGCGCTGTAGCGGGACTGCCCGGGGACCGCGGGCGCGGCGTGATCGCGATCCCGCGCTGGGGCACCCGGCGCTACGGCATCCGACGGGGTGGCACCCGGCG
>CAZTGN010000260.1:0-3678 GCA_964613275.1 uncultured Conexibacter sp.
CCCGTCGGAGCCGCGCCGCGCGGCCGCGCGCCCGGCCCGGTCGCGCCCGAGTGCTACGGCCCGTCGGCGCCGCGCCGAGCGGCCGCGCGCCCGGCCGCGAATGACCGAGCCCGGGCAGAGGCTGCTCCCGCCCGGATCGGGGCGGCTGCTCGCGCGGGGGTTGGTGGACTTCGTCGCCGCCCTGCCCTGGTTCGCCCTCGCGATGCTCCCCGGCGGCGGCGAGACCGACCTGTTCGGCAACGGCGGGACGGCGGTCGCCACGTTCTCGCTGCTCGCGGCCGCGGCGGCGTTCGCGCTCGCGCGGCGGCGTTCGCGCTCGCGATCGCGTTCGGACTGCGGATGGCATCGGTCGCGCTCGATCGGATCCCGGCCTGGGTCCCGCGGGTCGAGCTTTGGACCTGGCTGGCGCTGCCCGTGTGGTTCGCGCTCGCGCTCGCGGTCGCGCGGATCCGGGGAACGGCCTGATGCCGTGCCGAGACGCCACCGCGCCCTTCCCGGGGACGTTCTCCTCCCTCGACCCCGGGGTCGGTCAGCGGGCGCGGCAGCACCAGCCCTCGACGCGCGGGACCGACGCCGCGCCCCCCTGACCGGAGTCGAACTGGCGCGAGACGTTGCCGGCGGTCTCGACCCGCCCCGAGCCGGCCGGCAGGAACAGCCACTGGTCGGCGTCGCGCCAGCCGACGAGCAGGCGCGTGCCGTCGGGCGAGTACGCGAGCCCGACAAGCCTGCCGACGCCGGCGAAGAGGCGGCGCTCACGCTGGTGGCCGCCGTCGAAGCGGGTGCGGACGACGGTGCTCCGGACCGGCCGGGCGGCGACGCTGCGGCGGATCGTGATGACGTCGTCGCCACCGGGCCGGAACGTCGCCGCGACGCCCTCGAGCCCGCGCGGGAAGCGGCTGACCGACAGCACCGATCCCGCCGGATCGAGAATCCGCAGCGCCGATCGCGTCAGAAGCAGCAGCCGCTCGCCGTCCCTCGACCACTGCAGCTCGAGCGGGGCCGTGAAGCGTGGACTCATGGCGAGGGCGCGGCCGCCGTCGGCGTCGCGGATCACGACCCGGTCGAGCCGGTCGACGTAGGCGAGGACGTTGCGGCTGCCCGACCGCGGCATCCAGGCGGGGGCAACCGGGGCGGCCGTGGCGAGCGCGCGGTCGTTGGTCCCGTCGCCCCAGATCACGCGCAGCTCGACGCCGGTGTCGTAGGCGCTCAGGTAGGCGACCCGGAAGCCCTCGTTCGGTGACCAGCGCGGATCGCTGATCCGGCCCCGTGAGACCGACCAGCGGAGCTCGCCGCGCGGATCAACCGCGCTGAGCTCCCGACCGGCGGCGACGCCGACGTAGCGGCCGTGCGGCGACCAGGTCGCCTCCTCGTAGTCGCCGAGCAGCCGCCGCGACCCGTCCGCGTGGACCACCCAGGCGCCGGCGCCGGAGGTGACGAGCAGCTCACCCCCACCGGGCACCCGGGTGAGGGCGGGCATGGCGTGGTCGCGACCGGGATCGATCGCGTCGCCGATCCACTCCCGGACCGCCGCCCCGGCCGGGGTCAGCGCCAGGACCGCGGCGGCGGCCGCGGCGGCGGCGGCGACGACCACGGCTCTGGGCCGGCGCCGCCGGTACCCGGGGGGCTCCCGGCGAAGCTCGGCGTGGGCGGCGGCGACGGTCTCCCAGGCGCGCCGCTCGCTGCCGGGATCGGAGGGGACGGGGGCCTCCCTGAGCTCCTCGCGCAGGCGGGTCACGTCGATCACCGCCCGACCTCGCGATCGGCGAGCTGGTCGAGGGCTCGTCGCAGCCGCGAGTTGACGGTCCCACGGGGGATCTCGAGGGTGGCGGCGATCTCGGTCGGCGTCAGCTCGAGCAGGTAGCGCAGGACGATCACCGCCCGGTGCTCGGGGGAGAGCTTCGCGAGCGCCGCGACGAGCTCGTCAGAGACGTCCGCGGCCGGCGCGCGATCCCGGGTGGTGGAGGCGTCGAGCTCGACCTCGCGGCGGTGCGTGCGGGCCCGCGCCCAGTCGATCGAGCGGTTGACGACGATCCGCCGCAGCCAGGGACCGAACGGACGTCGCCGGTCGAAGCGGTCGAGGTTGCGGACGGCGGCGAGGAACGCCTCCTGGGCGATGTCCTCGGCGGCCGCCGCGTCGTGGACGATCAGGTAGGAGGACCGGAGCGCCCGCGGCCAGTGCTCGCGGAACAACGACTCGAGCGCCTCGCGCGAGCCCTCCTGTGCGGCTGCGACCCAGCGCCGCTCGCGGCGCGCCCGCCGCCGCGCCCCCTCTCCCATCAGCGCGACCGGTCCGAGCGCCCGCGGGCCGGGCAGGTCGATGTCACCAGCTGTCTCCATGCCTCTCCATCACGTCGGCGGTGCCGGCGATCTCCCTGACCCCCTCTACGAATGAGCGCCGCCCAGAGGTCCATGGACCCCCGCGCCTGCGTTCAACGTACCCGGACCGTGAACGTCCGGCGACGCCGATCCCTGCGGGCAACGGAACGCCCGCAAACCACTGATCGGGATCGTGGGTGCTATGCACGCCCAATCCCGATCACTGCGCTGCTCCTCGCCCTGCTCGCCGCCCCGACAGCGGGATGCGCACTGGACGGCGAGAACGACTCCACCGCCCTGCGGCCCACCGGGTCCGCCGGCCTCGAGTGGCGGCTCCCTGCCCGCTGGCACCCGATTCCGGGGGCGGGCGAGCGGGGTCGTCGAGCCCCGACAGGTGCTCGCAGCCGCTTCGCTGCCACTGCGGCCCGGGCCGCCGAACGGCGGCTGTAGCCCCGACTCCCTGCTGCTGAAGCTCCCGCCCGACCAGGCGGCCATCGAGATCGTCGAGGCGACGATGGAGCCGGGCGATGCCTCACACCCGAACCTCCACAGATATCCGCCACGGCCGGACCCGTTCCGGCTCGATCCCCAGAGCTACGCCAGCTACGAGTGCAACGGCCCGAGCTACAACATCGCCTTCCGCGATCACGGCAGGGCCTTCCAGGCCTTCGTCTGGCTCGACCCGAAGCAGGTCGATCCGCGGGTCCGCCGTCAAACCGTCGCGCTGCTGGACAGCCTCCGGGTCAGTCGCTGACCGGCATCTGCCCGGGCGCCGGGGAGATCTCACCCTCGAGATCGCACTGGCCGTCGGCGCGACCGCCGCTGCCGCGGAAGCCCAGGATCAGACGCCCACCGTCGGCCGAGCGGTAGTGGAAGCGACCACGGACCCGCCCGGGCTCGCCGCCGAGCATGTCCCAGGCGCCGTAGGAGCGGTCGAAGTCGGCCATCGCGAACCGGTGGCGACCGTTGAAGGCACTGGAGAACCGGACCCGGACGTGCGCGTCGTCGAGCCGGGTCCGCGCGGTCAGGTACAGATACGGGCCGGTGTCGGTGCCCTGGGTCAGGCAGGCAGCGCGGACGAGCAGTTCGTCGGTGGCGACCAGAGTCGCGCTCCCCTGGTCGCCACCGGATCGGTAGTCCAGCCGCGCTATCTCCCCGCCCGGCGAGGCTGCTTCCTCAGGGCACCCGGCGAGGAAGAGGACGATTACCGCCACGGCGGCGGCGCTCCAGCGCAACATCGCAACCAATACGCGCGGGCCGTGGCGTGCGGTCCCGCACACGAGGCCGCATCGACGTTCCGCTGGGACATCTCCGAGCCGGGTGAGCCGAGAACGTAGGAAAAGGGGCGCAGTACGCCCACGA
>CAZTGN010000261.1:0-3642 GCA_964613275.1 uncultured Conexibacter sp.
GCGGGCCGCCGCCCACGGGTCGCTCCTCCTCGACGTTCCAGGCCTGGCTGAAGCCGACCATCGCGACGATCACGAGCAGAGCCTGGACCGGGATCACGATCGCGGTCAGGAGGCCCAGCAGGTCCTCGGGCAGGGCGGGGGACTCGAGCCCGGGCTTGTCGCGGGCGAACCAGCTGGACGCGGCGATCGAAGCGAAGATGATCATCAGCACGGCCAGCGCCGCCGCGACCGGCAGCGCGCCGCGGTTCCAACGCATGACGAGGAAGGCGAAGAGGACGTAGATGGCCGCCCAGCCCAGCGTCATGATCCCGACCACGTTGCTCTGCAGGCGGGTCCAGCCGCCGAGCGTGATGATCAGGAGCAGGACGGCGGAGATGAGCAGGACGAAGGCGACGATCGTCTTCGTCGTCTTCGCTTCGGCCTTCTCCCGATTGGGATGCCAGAGCTCGTAGCCCTCCCGTGGCTCCATACCGCGCGGCATCGGCAGCAAGCATAGGAGCTTCGACGGCCGCACGCGGCAACCGGCCGCGCCGTGCCGCGGTGCCGCCCACCGTCACGGGGCCTCCACGGCTCCTAGACTGACCGGGCGAGCGGGCGTGGTGAAACTGGTAGACACGCCGGCTTTAGGTGCCGGTGCTCGTGAGAGCTTGGGGGTTCGAGTCCCTCCGCCCGCATCGCCGGCTCGGACCCGGCGGCGACCGCCGGTCCCGATCCCGTTCCGCCTTCGCGACGAGATCGCCCCGGCGAAGCGCTCCCGCCGCGACGCCGGTCGGTACGATCGCCTGCCTCGGGGCAGTGGCCAAACTGGATAAGGCTCCGGTCTCCAAAACCGGCGATTCCAGGTTCGAGTCCTGGCTGCCCCGTTCCCAGGGCGCCTTCCGCAGGCGACGGACGGCGGTCCACGGGCCGCCGCATCGCTTATCTCCGGGGGCCGATCGGACGAAAGCTCCGGTGTGAGGTCCGTTCCGCTCCCGCTCAGCATCCTTCTCGCCCTCGCGTTGCTGCTGGCCGCGCTCGCGCTGTCGTCCGCCAGCGCCGGGGCCGCGCAGTGCAAGGGCGGCGACGCCTCGCCGGCGAAGCTGAGCGAGAAGCGCGCCGCCAAGGCCGTCCTCTGCCTGATCAACAAGCAGCGGCGCCGCCATCACCTGAAGCCGTTGAAGCGCCACCGCGCGCAGACGGAGGCAGCCCGGACGCACAACCGGCTCATGGTCAAGCGCGGCTGCTTCTCCCACCGCTGCCCGGGCGAGCCCGACCTCGCCGGCCGGCTGACGAGGACCGGCTACCTGCCCTGCAGCTGCAGCTGGGGGATCGCCGAGAACATCGCCTTCGGCAGCGGCGGCGCCGGCTCGCCACGCAACATCGTCGACGCCTGGATGAGCAGCGCCGGGCATCGGGCGAACATCCTCAGCAGCAGCTACCGGCACATCGGCGTCGCCGCCGAGAGCGGAACGCCGGCCGCCCGTCGCCAACGGGACGGCGCCACCTACACGACCGACTTCGGCTACAAGCGCTAGCGGCAGCGGCTGCCATACCGTGCGCGGCCGATGCCACCCGTCCGCGCCAGCAGCGAGAGGTCCCGCCGGGCGATCCTGACGATCGCGATCGGCTCGATCGCGCTCGAGACGGCGCTGCTGGGGATGGTCGCGCCGCTCCTCCCCGAGATCGAGCGCCGTACGGGTGCCGGCGATGAGGCGCTCGGGCTCGCGCTCGCCGCCTACGCGATCCCGATCCTCCTGATCTCGATCCCGGTCGGTCATCTCGCCGATCGCATCGGCCGCCGGCCGCTCCTGCTCGGCGGATTGCTCCTCACCGGGCTCGGGTCGATCGTGATCGCCCTCTCCGGTGCCCTGCCCCCGCTGCTCATCGGAAGGACCGTTCAGGGCGTCGGGGCGACGCTGAGCTGGGTGGCAGCCCTCGCTCTCGTCTCCGACCTCGCCCGCCCCGGTCGCAAGGGCGAGGCGCTCGGCTTCGCCTTCGCCGCCAACAGCCTCGGTGCGGTCGGCGGGCCGGCACTCGGCGGCATCGTCGGCGGCACCGTCTCCTTCGAGGCGCCGTTCTTCCTCGTCGCCGGCATCGCCCTGGTCATCTTCGCAGCCGGCTTCACGGTGCTCCCGCGTGTCTCCGCGTCCGCCGTCGCCGCCCCGCGCGGGCGGACCGGCACGATCGGATTCCTGCTCCGGCCTGCGGCTCTCGTGCCCGCGGTGGTCTCGGCCACCGGCGCCACCGCACTCGGGCTGATCGACTTCGTCGTGCCGCTCGACCTCGACCGCCGCCTCGGCATCACCGCGACCGCGATCGGGGTCATCTTCGCCGCGATCGCCCTGATCGATGCCGCCGCGGCACCGCCGGCGGGCAAGGCGGGGGACCGGCTCGGGCGTCGTCCGGTCGCGCTCGCCGGGACGCTGACGATGGCGGCCTCGGGAGTCCTGCTCGCCACCCTCGGCGGGATCGCCGGCGCCGGCGAGGCGCTCGCGATCCTCGCCATCGGCCTCAGCATCGCCTTCGCGGCTTCGGCTCCGTGGCTCGACGAGACCTTCGGCGAGCTCGACCGGGGGCTCGCCTACGGCGGCCTCAACCTGATCTTCGCGCTCGGCTACACGCTCGGGCCGCTCGCCGGCGGCTGGCTGCTCGGCCGCGCCGGCGCCGAGACGGCGTACGCGCTGATCGCGATCGTGTCCGTCCTCGTTGCGACACTGCTCGCGGTGCCGATGCTGCGCCGCCGGTCCGGGTGATAAGACCTCCGCATACGTTGCTCACGATTCGCTAACATGCCGCGATCCAGGCAGGGAAGCCGACGTGCACCCGAAATCTCAGTGAGGTCGATGGAACGTCAACGCATGCCATACGAGATCCTCCTGCCGGCGATCCTGCTCGGCGCCCTCCTGGCCCTGGCCTTCCTGGCCGGCCCCGGCGCCGGCACTGCCGCGGCCGCCGGCTGTCCGGGCGGCGACAAGGGTCCGCGGAAGATCTCGAACAGGTCCGCCGCCAAGGCGATCGTCTGCCTGGTCAACGAGGAGCGTCGCCAGCGCGGTCTCGGCAAGCTGAAGTTCCACGGCAACCTCGAGCGGGCCGCCCGCAGCCACACCAAGCAGATGCAGAAGCGCAACTGCTTCGATCACACCTGCCCCGGCGAGCGCAGCCTCGTCGGCCGCTACGAGAAGGCCGACTACCTGCCCTGCCGCTGCAGCTGGGGCGCCGGCGAGAACATCGCCTGGGGCGCCGGTCGGAAGGGAACGCCGCGCCGGATCGTCAACGCCTGGATGCACAGCCCGCCGCACCGCGCGAACATCCTCCGCGGCTCCTTCCAGCACGCCGGGGTGGGCGTCCGCTGGGGCTCGCCCAACAAGCGCGGCGCCAACGCCGGCACCTACACGCTCGACTTCGGCTACAAGCGCTAGCGGCTGCCTTGCGGCAAGATTGTCCGGCGCCATCCCGACCGGCGCCCGCGCGGCGGTAGCTCAACGGTAGAGCCTCAGCCTTCCAAGCTGATGACGCGGGTTCGATTCCCGTCCGCCGCTCTCGCCTGAGGGCGCCGGCATCGCCGGTGCGGCATCATGGCGACGACCACGGGGCGTGGCGCAGCCTGGTAGCGCATTCGACTGGGGGTCGAAAGGTCGCTGGTTCAAATCCAGTCGCCCCGAT
>CAZTGN010000262.1:0-3632 GCA_964613275.1 uncultured Conexibacter sp.
TGCACGGCGCTGGGCGGCTCGCCGGCGCTCGGCTCCGCGGCCGCGGTGACGGCGGCCGCGGCCGGCGACGGCGCGGGCCTCGCGCTCGGCACCGCCGGCGACGTCCTCCCGGACGAGGAGCTGACCGCCCGGCTCGCGGCCGCCGCGGACGCGGCCGGGTCGACCGTGCACAGCGCCGACCTGGTCGCGGTCGACGGCGGGCCCGGCCCGCCCGGCGCCCCCGGCCTGCACGACCTGCAGACGGCGGCGGTGCTCGGACTCGGCCGCCGGCTCGGCGTCCCGACCGCCGCCGCGGTGGTGGTCCGCAGCCTCGACGGCCGGCCACTCGAGGACGACCCGCTCGAGGCGGCGCTGCTCCGCCTCGGCGACGCCGCGGTCACGGCGCTGGGTCAAGACTCGACCTGAGGCCGAGAGTTAGGGCGGGCTTCCGGCCAGGCCTCGATCCGAGGTCGAGGCCTGGCGGCGAAGCCGGTCGACCTCCTCCTCGAGCGCGTCGAGCCGGTCGCCGAGGGCACGGACGCGCCGGGCCAGTCGCTCGACGTCGCCGGCGGTCGGGATGTCGATCACCTGCAGCGCCGCCCGCTGCGCGCCGGCGGCGCGCTCGCCCATCCCCAGGGCCTTGCCGAGCGCCTGGCTGAGGAGCGGGTTCTCGAGCAGGCTCTGGGCGAGCTCGCCGAGCGCCTCCTCGCCGCGCGAGCGGATGCCGCCGGCCTCGTCGCTCATCGGCTCTGTCCACGGCGCCGGCGCATCGACCGGACGGTAACCGATCGCCGCCGGTGGGCGGCTTGCAGACCGGCCTCAGGCCGAGATGGGATACTGCCGATTGGTTCCAGGTGATGGGGCGGATTGGAGAGCGGAGCGACCTCCCGGGGCGTTCGATTGCGGGCCTGCCTTGCCCGTTGCATTCCGCTGCGCCTGCAGCTAGCTTTTCGCGTGCTCTTGAGGAGGTCGGCTTCCAGCGGGCAGGGCTGAGCGAGTCTCACGGCAAGGGCGCACAGGAATGAGGAACCGACTGATCACAACACTGGTGCTCGGAGCGCTGCTGGCGATCGTCGCCGCAGGCGCGGTCAACGCCCAGTCCAACGACGTCTCGGTGAGCCTCCCCGGCGGCGGCGCCGTCGACCCGGGCGAGGCCCTGCCGGCCTGCTCCAACCTCGGCGACGACGACGGCGACGGCGCCGTCGACCTGTCCGACCCGGGTTGCTCGAGCGCGCTCGACGGCGATGAGGTCGACACGGCTCCGCCGACGACCACGACGACGCCGCCGACGACGACCACGACCGAGCCAACGACCAGCGACGAGGACCAGACCACCACGACCGACGACACCGGGAAGCCGCCGCGGGAGGATCCCGGCGAGCTGCCCGGCGGCCGCGATCCGTTCGGGGACAAGGGCGGCGACGGTGGCCGCTCGTTCTCGGTCAGCGATGAGAGCGGCGGCGGGCAGTCCGGCGGCGATGGCGGTTCCGGCGCGATCCCGACGCCGGAGATCCGCCGTCCCGACGGCACGCCGACCAACGACAACCCGACGGTGACGATCGGCGACACCGGCGCCGCTCCGATCGGCGTTCCGAACTTCGTCATCGACCAGTTCTCGATCCCGCCGTTCCTGCTCCCGATCTACCAGGCCTGCGGGACCCAGTACGGGATCCCCTGGGAGGTGCTCGCCTCGATCAACCGGATCGAGACCGCGTTCGGGACGAACCTCAACGTCTCCACCGCCGGCGCCCAGGGCTGGATGCAGTTCATGCCCGCGACCTGGGAGATGTACGGGGTCGACGCCAACAACGACGGGCGCAAGGACCCCTACAACCCGGTCGACGCGATCTGCGCCGCCGCCCGCTACCTGAACGCCGCCGGCGGCGAGGCCGAGCTGTACCAGGCGATCTTCGCCTACAACCACGCCGACTGGTACGTCGACGAGGTGCTGCTCTACGCGAAGCAGTACGGCAACCTGCCGAGCGGCCTGATCGACTCGCTCACCGGGCTCACCGAGGGCGCCCATTTCCCGGTTGCCGCGAAGTCGCGCTACGCGGACGACATCTCCGAGCGCCAGGCGCTGAAGCGGGCAACGCCGACCCCGGGCACCTCCGGCAACGCCGCCGACGTGATCGCCGACTCGCCGACCCGGCGCGGCATCGACATCTACTCGAAGCAGGGCGCTCCGGTCGTCGCCGTCAACGACGGCGTCATCACCAGGATCGGGCAGAACGAGCGGCTCGGCCGATTCATCGTCCTCCGCGACGCCTACGGCAACGAGTACACCTACGCGGGGCTCGGCAAGATCGCCAAGGCGATCCCGGTGCCGAAGGAGCAGAAGCTGACGTCCCGCGACTTCGAGCTGGTCAGGCCCGGCGCCGGCGATGAGAAGCCGACGATCTCGGCTTCGGAGACGACCCGCGCGCAGACGATCCACAACGAGGCCGAGGCCGACGGCGGCGATGACGGCAAGAGCGACGGCGGCCGGAAGGCCGGCGCCGGCGAGGAGTCCGGCCCGACCAACACCGAGGACAGCCGTACCCGCCTGTTCGCGCTCCCGCGACGCGAGAGCAACGGCAGCAACAGCGGCCTCGAGGGCGGGATCGACGATCTCCTCGGCAAGGGCATCCCCGGCTACGAGACCTTCAAGTCCTACTTCTCCGGCGTGCTCCGCTTCGACGACGAGACGATGGACACCGCACCGCTGCGCAAGGGCTCGATGGTCGTCGGCGGCACGATCATCGGCAAGGTCGGCCAGGCCGATCCTGCCGCCGCCCCCCGCCTCCACTTCGAGATCACTCCGTCCGGCCGTGGCGCCCACTCGATCGATCCGAAGCCGATCCTCGACGGCTGGAAGCTGCTCGAGGCGACGGCGATCTACCGCGCCGCCGGCAAGAACCCGTTCGATGACCAGGCCACCGTCGGGCAGGCGCTGCTCGCGTCGAAGTCGCAGCTGCAGCGACAGGTGATCGCGGATCCGCGGCTCGAGATCTACTCGTGCGGCCGTAACGACGTCGCCACCGGACAGATCGACCGCCGGGTGATGGCGATGCTCGAGTACCTCGTCGCCCGCGGCTACCGGCTCACGATCACCTCGCTCAAGTGCGGCCACAGCGTCATGACCACGTCGGGCAACGTCAGTGCCCACTCGACCGGCGACGCCGTCGACATCGCGATGGTCAACGGCATCCCGATCTACGGCAACCAGGGCCAGGGATCGATCACCGAGGCCGTCATCAACGACCTCCTGAAGCTGCAGGGCTCGATGGAGCCGGCACAGGTCATCTCGCTGATGGAGATGGGCGGGCCGACGTTCGCGATGGGCGACCACGACGACCACATCCACGTCGGCTACACGCCCGACGGCAGCGACAACGGCGAACCGATCAGCGGGCTGCTGAAGCCGGATCAGTGGGACAAGCTCCTCGATCGGATCGGCGAGCTCGATCAGCCGACCGTGCCGGTCGAGCCGTCCGACGCCTCGCTGCCCGCCCGCAAGGGCGACCCGGCGAGCAACGCTCACATCGGCGAGTAGGGACGGGGCGCCGCCCTGGCCGCTCCCCTGCTCCCCTTCGCGCAACTGGATCTGGCCGGTCGACTCGGCCCCGGCGACGGCCGCTATCTCGTCCGGCCCGAGCGCGACGCCGACGCCG
>CAZTGN010000263.1:0-3561 GCA_964613275.1 uncultured Conexibacter sp.
GCCGGGAGGCGACGTCCGGCGTTGGCCGCACGCGGCGGAGGCGGCCCGCGGAGATCCGGGAGGAAACCGGGGGCGTTGCCCGAATATGCGGTCACCATGGGCTTGTTCAACAGGAAGAATCCGGAAGAGCGCAGCGTGGAGAGCGAGGCTCCCCGCCGGTCGCAGAGCAGCGAGACGGAGGTCGAGATGGGATCCCCGGAGCAGACCGGGCCCGAGCCGGTGGCCGCGGAGGCCGCCGAGCCCGTGCCGATGCCCGCGCCGGTCGAGGCGGCCGTCGCCGACCCCTTCGGGGACGAGCTGCGCGAGCTCGAGCGCGAGGCCGCTGCACCCGCGCCGGAGCCGGCCGCCCCGGCCCGCAAGCTCGACAAGGAGGAGCTGCGGCGCGCGGTCAAGCGCGAGGAGGAGGTCGAGGAGGATGGTCGCGTCTCGGCCGACGAGCTGATCGGGCCGACCCCCTCGAGGCGGCATCCGTTCACGCCGGAGCCGGTTCAGCCCGCCCACGAGCGGACGATGCAGGTGATCGCCTTCGCGAACCAGAAGGGCGGGGTGGCCAAGACCACCACGACCCTGAACCTCGCGGTTGCCCTGTCCGAGTCGGGACACCGCGTGCTGGCGGTCGATCTCGACCCGCAGGGGAACCTGACGATGAGCCAGGGCATCGACCCCGACACGGTCGAGAAGAGCCTCTACCACGTGCTCGTCGATCGGATGCCGATCAAGGACATCATCGAGCACCGCGAGGTGGACATCGCCGTGGCATCGATCGACCTCGCCGGCGCCGAGATCGCGATGAGCACGCAGATCGGTCGTGAGCGCTCGCTGCAGAAGGCGCTCGCGCAGGTCGCCGACGAGTACGACTACGTCTGCATCGACACGCCGCCGAGCCTCGGCCTGTTGACGATCAACGCGCTCACCGCGGCCGACAAGGTGATCGTCCCGGTCCAGTGCGAGTACCTGTCGATGCGCGGTCTCGTGCAGCTCCAGAACACGCTCGAGATGATCCGGGAGAACCTCAACCCGGACGTCCAGATCGAGGGCATCCTGCCGACGATGCTCGACACCAGGACCATCCACGCGAAGGAGGCGGTCGAGATCCTCGAGGAGAACTTCGGCGATCTCGTGTTCAAGTCGCGGATCCGCAAGGCGATCAAGTTCGCGGAGGCGCCCGTGAAGGGAAGCTCCGTCCTCAAGTACGATCCGCAGAGCAACGCTGCCCAGTGCTATCGCGATCTGGCGGAGGAGGTCCTGGAACATGGCGCGAAGGAATAAGCGGGCGAGCATGCGCGAGGGCCCGCTCGCCGACCTCTTCCGGTCGACCGAGAAGCCCGACGATCCGCCCGAGCCGCCGTCCAGTCCCGAGCCGAGGCGGCGCCCCGATCCGGAGCCCGAGGAGGCGGTCGCCGCCGAGCCGGAGCCGGAGCCGCCGGCACCGCCGGTCGAGGGGGCCGAGGAGCCCTCGCGCGGCGCCAAGGACCGGCTTCGCGACGTCTTCACGAGCACGCCCGAGGATCGCGGGCCCGCCTACGGCCGCTCCGAGCCGTCGCGGCCGGCGACTGCGCCGCCGCAGGTCAACGAGCCCCTGATCCGGGTCGTCGGCGTCGGCGGCGGCGGCGTCAACGCCGTCAACCGGATGGTCGAGGCCGGCATCACCGGCGTCGAGTTCATGGCCGTCAACACCGACCTGCAGTCGCTGCAGCAGAGCGCCGCCGACCTGACCATCCACATCGGCGGTGGCGTCACCCGGGGCCTCGGCTCCGGTTCCGATCCCGAGCTCGGCTACCGCGCCGCGTTCGAGGAGCAGGACCGGATCAAGCGGATGCTGAAGGGCTCCGACATGGTCTTCGTCGCCGCCGGCGCCGGCGGCGGCACCGGCACCGGCGCGGCGCCCGTGATCGCACGGCTCGCCCGTGACGTCGGCGCGCTCACGGTCGGCATCGTGACCCGCCCGTTCGGGTTCGAGGGCACGCGGCGCGCGAAGCAGGCCGACAAGGGCATCGACGCGCTCGCCGGCGAGGTCGACACGCTGATCGTCGTCCCCAACGACCGGCTGCTGTCGGTGCTGGAGCGCAACACGTCGATGGTCGAGGCCTTCCGGGTCGCCGATGACGTCCTCCGCCAGGGCGTCCAGGGGATCTCCGACCTGATCACGCTGCCGGCGCTGATCAACCTCGACTTCGCCGACGTGCGGACGACGATGCGCGACGCCGGCCCGGCGCTGCTCGGGATCGGCATGGGCACCGGTGACTCGCGCGCGGCGTTCGCATCCGAGCGAGCGATCTCCTCGCCGCTGCTCGAGACGTCGATCGAGGGCGCCCGCTCGATCCTGCTCTCGATCACGGGCGGCCGCGACCTCTCGCTGGTCGAGATCTCGGAGGCGGCCAGGGTGATCCAGGAGGCTGCCCATCCCGAGGCTCACATCATCTTCGGCGCCAACGTCGACGATGCGCTCGACGAGCAGATCTGGGTGACGGTGGTCGCGACGCGCTTCGATGCCCGCGGCCGCCGCGCCGACGGGAGCTCGACCGGGATCTCGCGCTCGACCGCCCGACCGTCCTCACGCCGCGGCGAGGGCACGGCCGCCGGGCGGGTGCCCGACTACGAGGAGCGCCCCTCCGACCTCGGCATCGACGTCCCCGAGTTCATCCCCAACTAGGGCACTCGGTGGCGAGCCGCGGCGTCGTCGCCGGTGGGCATCCGGCGACCGCGGAGGCGGGTGCATGGGCGCTTCGCGAGGGCGGCAACGCGGTCGATGCCGCGATCGCTTCGGTGCTCGCCTCGATCGTCGCCGAGAGCCCGCTGACCGGTCTCGGCGCCGGCGGCTTCATGCTCGTCCACGCACCCGGCGGCGATGCGACCCTGCTCGACTTCTTCGTCTCCGCGGGCGGGCTCGACGGCAGCGAGCGGGGAGCCGAGCTCGAGCCGGTCGTGATCGATTTCGGGGACACGACGCAGCTCTTCAACGTCGGGCCCGCGTCCTGCGGGGTCCCGGGCGTCCCGAGCGGCCTCGCCGCGGCCGCCCGGCGCTTCGGCTCGATGCCGCTCGCCGATCTCGTCGCCCCGGCGGTGCGGCTGGCGCGGGACGGGCTCGAGGTCACCGCCGAGCACGGGTACCTGTTCGAGATACTCGCCCCGATCCTCGCCCGGGAGCCGGCCGGAGCCGCGGTCTACGCGCCGGGCGGCCGGGTCCTCGCCGGCGGCGAGCGGATCGTCTTCGCCGAGCTCGCCGAGACCCTCGAGAGGCTCGGCGCGGAGGGACCGGAGCCGTTCTACCGGGGGGACGTCGCCGCCGCGATCGCCGATACGGTCGCCGCCGGCGGCGGCACCCTGAGGCGGGTCGACCTGGAGTCGTACGAGACCGTCGCGCGGGAGCCGGTCCGGGCCCGCTTCGGCGGCTGCGAGATCCTCACGAACCCGCCGCCGTCGTCGGGCGGTATCCTGATCGCCTTCGCGCTCGAGCTGCTGGCGCGCACGGACACGGGGGCCGACCCCGCGGCCGTGGTCGAGGTGATGGAGCGAGCGCAGCGGGCCCGCACGCCGGAGTTCCTGGCCGGGCTCTACGAG
>CAZTGN010000264.1:0-1363 GCA_964613275.1 uncultured Conexibacter sp.
TCGTCAACCTCTCCGAGCCGTCGCAGGTCGATCGCGCCGCCGGGCTCGACGTCGTGGGCGTCGGCCTGCTGCGGGCGGAGCTGATGGTGATCGAGGCGCTCGCGGGCAAGCATCCGCGGGCGCTCCTCGAGGAGGATCGCGGCGCCGAGTTCGTCGATCGGATGGGCACGGCGCTGAGCCGGTTCGCGGCCGGCTTCGCCCCGCGGCCGATCACCTACCGGACGATCGACTTCCGCAGCAACGAGTTCCGCGGCCTCGAGGGCGGCGACCGCTTCGAGCCCGAGGAGGCCAACCCGATGATCGGATACCGGGGCGCGCTCCGCTACATGCGCGAGCCCGACCTGTTCCGGCTCGAGCTCGCCGCGATCAGGCGGGTCTGGGACGAGGGACACACGAACTTCCACGTGATGATCCCGTTCGTGCGGACCCCGCGCGAGCTCGTCGCCGCCCGCGAGGCGATCGCCGCGGCGGGGCTTCTCGACGAGCCCGGCTTCGAGCTCTGGGTGATGGCCGAGGTGCCGTCGGTGCTCTTCCACCTGCCGCGCTACGCGGAGCTGGGGATCGCCGGCATCTCGATCGGCTCGAACGACCTGACCCAGCTCATGCTCGGCGCCGACCGCGACTCCGAGCTCGTCGCCGCCGTCTTCGACGAGCGCGACGAGGCCGTCGCCGAGTACCTGCGGATGCTGATCCCGCGGGCGCGCGAGCTCGGCCTGCAGACATCGATCTGCGGTCAGGCGCCGTCGGTCCACCCCTCCTACGCGGAGCTGCTGGTCCGAGCCGGGATCGACGCGATCTCGGTCAACATCGACGCCGTCGACCGCGCCCGGCGGCTCGTCGCCGCGGCCGAGCGGCGGGTCCTGCTCGAAGCCGCGCGCGAGCGATGACGTGTTCGGCGTCCGGATCCACGGCAGGGGCGGGCAGGGGGTCGTAACCGCGGCGGAGCTGCTGTCGGTGGCCGCGTTCGCCGAGGGCCGCCACGCGCAGGCGTTCCCGACGTTCGGCTCCGAGCGGACCGGTGCCCCGGTCGTCTCCTTCTGCCGGATCGACGATGCCCCGATCCGCGCCCGCGAGCCGATCGCCGAGCCCGACGCGCTGATCGTCCAGGACCCGACGCTGCTGCACCAGGTCGACCTGTTCGCGGGCCTCGGCGCGGACGCCTACGTGCTGATCAACAGCAGCCGCGAGATCACCGGGCTCGGGCTCGGGGATCTCTGCGGGCGGTTCCGGCCCGAGCGCCTCCTGACCGTGCCGGCGACGGCGCTCGCGCGCGAGCACGTCGGCCGGCCGCTTCCGAACGCCGTCCTGCTCGGCGGCTTCGCCGCCCTCGCCGGCGTCGTCTCGATCGAGTCGGTGGCGAAGG
>CAZTGN010000264.1:1373-3545 GCA_964613275.1 uncultured Conexibacter sp.
GCGAGCGGTTCCCGGGGCCGGTCGGCGAAGCCAACGTCGCCGGCGCAGAGGCCGCGAGCCGGTACGTGAGCGACGCGATCGGGGGGCTGGTCGGTGCTTGAGCAGCTCGAGGGCTCGCAGGCGATCGCCCGGACCGTGGCGGCGTGCCGCCCCGAGGTGATCTGCGCCTATCCGATCTCGCCGCAGACCCACATCGTCGAGGGTCTCTCCGACCTCGTCCGGACCGGCGATCTGGCGCCCTGCGAGTACCTGATGGTCGAGTCCGAGTTCGGCGCGATGTCGGCCTGCATCGGCGCATCGGCCGCCGGCGCCCGCGCCTACACCGCGACCGCGAGCCAGGGCCTGCTCTACATGGCCGAGGCGCTCTACAACGCCTCCGGGCTCGGCCTGCCGATCGTGATGACGCTCGCCAACCGCGCGATCGGCGCGCCGATCAACATCTGGAACGACCACTCCGACTCGATGTCGCAGCGCGACTCCGGGTGGGTCCAGCTCTACGCCGAGACCAACCAGGAGGCGGCGGACCTGCACGTTCAGGCGTTCCGCCTCGCCGAGCGGATCTCGCTGCCGGTGATGGTCTGCATGGACGGCTTCATCCTCACCCATGCCTACGAGGAGGTCGACCTGCCTTCGCAGGAGCAGGTCGACGCCTACCTGCCGCCGTTCGAGCCGCGGCAGCTGCTCGACCCGGACGAGCCGGTGACGATCGGGGCGATGGTCGGCCCCGAGGCGTTCACCGAGGTCCGCTACCTGATGCACGCCAAGCAGCTCGAGGCGCTCGATCTGATCCCATCGATCGCGAGCGAGTTCGAGTCCGGCTTCGGCCGTCCATCCGGCGGCCTCGTGCGCGGCTACCGGACCGAGGACGCGGAGACGGTCGTGGTCGCGCTCGGCTCGGTCCTCGGCACGATCGAGGAGGTCGTCGACGAGCTCCGCGAGCGTGGCGTCAGGATCGGCGCGCTCGCGATCAAGTGCTTCCGCCCCTGGCCGAGCCAGGAGATCCGCGCGGCGCTCCGGGACGTCGAGCGGGTGATCGTGCTCGAGAAGGCGTTCGCGGTCGGGGCCGGGGGAATCGTCGGCCAGAACGTCCGACTCGCCCTCGACGAGGGCAGCGCGAGGATCCACGACGTGATCGCCGGGCTCGGCGGCCGGCCGATCACCAGGCGGTCGCTGCGGACCCTGTTCGACGACGTCCTCGCCGGTCGGCTCGAGCCGCGCCTGCTGCACTTCCTCGATCTCGAGGGCGACGTCGTCGAGCGCGAGCTCGAGCGGCTCCGCGAGGGCGGCCGACCCGGGCCGCACGCCGAGAACATCGTCCGCGAGCTCGGCATCGTCGCCGCGCGGTCGCACTGAGGAGGCGGGAGCCGGGGATGGCCGAGCAGCCGGTCAAGCACTACCAGGTCGGCACCTTCGTGGTCGGCAACCGCCTCCTCGACCCCGAGCAGCGGTCGGTGCAGGCGCGGATGGAGCGCTCGAACACGCTGACCTCGGGCCACCGCGCCTGCCGTGGCTGCGGCGAGGCCCTCGGCGCCCGCTACGCGCTCGACGCGGCGATGCGGGCCAGCGGCGGCAGCATGATCGCGGCGAACGCGACCGGCTGCCTCGAGGTGTTCTCGACGCCGTTTCCGGAATCGTCCTGGCAGCTTCCCTGGATCCACTCGCTGTTCGGCAACGCGCCGGCGGTCGCGTCCGGGATGGCGGCGGCGATGAAGGCGAAGGGTCGCGAGGAGGTCCGCGTCGTCGGACAGGCCGGCGACGGCGGCACCGTCGACATCGGGTTCGCGTGCCTGTCGGGGATGTTCGAGCGCAACGACGACGTGCTCTTCATCTGCTACGACAACGAGGGCTACATGAACACCGGCGTGCAGCGCTCCGGCGCGACCCCGCCGGCGGCCCGGACCGCCAACACCAAGCCGGTCGGACCCGAGCCCGGCAACGTCTTCGGACAGGGCAAGAGCGTGCCGCTGATCGCGATGGCCCATGAGATCCCCTACGTGGCGACCGCGACCGTCGCCGAGCCGCGCGACCTCGAGGCGAAGGTCGAGCGGGCGATGGAGATGCGCGGCGCCCGCTACATCCACGCCTTCGTTCCCTGCCCGCTCGGCTGGGGGTCGGCGTCGGAGGACACGATCAAGCTCGCCCGGCTCGCCAAGGAGACGGGCCTGTTCCCGG
>CAZTGN010000265.1:0-3517 GCA_964613275.1 uncultured Conexibacter sp.
GGGATGTATCGGTCTCGCTCGGGCATCGTCTCGCTCCTCTCGGCTCGTTGTGCACCGGCGACCATAGGGAGGGTTGAGGTCAGGTTCTGTCCTCGATCCGGATGTCGACACCGAGGGAGAACCGGGCGGGCCCGGCGGTCGGGTGTGACTGGGCCGGCGCGAGCCGCAGATGCTAGGCTCGATCGGTCCGGGCACCGGGGAGGAAGCAAGGGCAGATGACGGGCAGACCGACTTCGCTGAGGATCGTCCCGATCGTCGTCTTCGCGGGCCTGCTCGGCCTCTTCGTGGCGGGCTGCGAGCCGCTCGTCAACGCCCCGCCGGGCGGGGGCCAGACGATCACCAAGACGTTCCGCTACGGGCCGTTCACGCTCGGCCCGGGGGATGAGGCCCAGGGGTCGCCGTCGACCGGGATGCCGCGTCCGGCCGGCTCGTTCGGCCTCAAGGGCGCCCGGTTCAACGTGGTCGACCAGAACGGGACGCCGGTCAGCCCGCACGACATCCACCTCCATCACGTCGTGATGACGACGACGGCGCGGCAGGACGCGCTCTGCCCCGGTCGGGCCGAGCGGTTCATCGGGTCGGGCGCGGAGCGGACCCCGATCACGATCTGGGGGCCTTACGCCTACATGGTCGGCGCCAACGACGAGTGGGGCTCGCTCTACCACCTGATGAACGAGACGCCGCCGGGCACCCCGGCCAAGACCGTCTACATCGAGTACACGCTCGACTACCAGCCCGGCGCCACGGCGGCCAACTCGCGGCCGGTCACCCCGTTGTTCATGGACGTGACCGGGTGCGGCAACTCGACCTACGACGTGCCCGGCAACGGCGGCCCCGGCAGCGTCCACACGAAGTCGCGTACCTGGACCTCGCCGGCCAACGGCATGGCCGTCTTCGCCGCGGGCCACCTTCACGACGGCGGCATCGACATCTCGCTGAAGGAGAACACGCCGGGAGCGCCGGTCTGCACGGGCACGGCGAGCTACCACCACAACCCCCATCACCTGGCGACGATCAACCCCTGCATCCTCCACAACAAGGTCGTCGCCGGGCGCGGCTACACCGTCACGGCGCGCTACGACAACTCGCGTCCGTGGGAGGACGTGATGGGGATCGTGCTCGCCTACGCCTGGCCCGGCACCCAGTAGCCGCGGACATCCGGCGGATCGCCGCCGCCGGCCCCGCCGCGCAGCTAGCCTGCGGCCGATGGCAGCGGTCCAGTCCCGCCGCGAGGGCGGAATCCTCGAGCTGACCGTCGATCGCCCGCCCGCGAACGCGATCGACTCGCGCACGAGCCGTGAGCTCGGGGAGCACTTCGGCGCCTTCGCCGGTGACGACGGTTTGCGCGTGGCGATCGTCACCGGCGCCGGCGAGCGGTTCTTCTCGGCCGGCTGGGACCTGAAGGCGGCCGCGGCCGGCGACCCCGAGGACTTCGGGCCCGGCGGGTTCGCCGGCCTGACCGAGATGTTCGACCTCGACAAGCCGGTGATCGCGGCCGTCAACGGCTACGCGGCGGGGGGCGGCTTCGAGCTCGCGCTCGCCTGCGACCTGGTCGTCGCCGCCGCGGGCGCCCGCTTCTCGCTGCCCGAGGTCAACCGCGGCTTCGTCGCCGACGCCGGCGGCGTCCTGCGGCTGCCGAAGCGGCTGCCGCGGGCGATCGCGATGGAGATCCTCCTCACCGGCGAGCCGATCGACGCCGAGCGGGCGGCCCGCCTCGGCCTCGTCAACCGCGTCGTCGAGCCGGCCGAGCTGCTGCCCACCGCGCGCGGGCTGGCGGCACGGATCGAGGCGGCGGCTCCGCTCGCCGTCCGGGCCGTGAAGGCGATCGTCGAGGCGACCGCGCACCTGCCGGTTCGCGACGGCTACCGGCGCCTCCGCGACGGCAGCATCCCGGCGCTGGCGCGGGTCGAGGGATCGGCGGACGCCGCCGAGGGCCCGCTGGCGTTCGCCGAAGGGCGCGACCCGGCCTGGCGGGGCGAGTGAGCGCCAGACCATCCGGCGAGGCGCCGGGTAGGGCAAACTGACAGTCGTCGGGCGGGTCGACGGTCGTCCCGGATCAGCGGTCCTGCGGCATCCGTCGCTCCGGCTCACGGACGAGAACCGCACCCAGGAGGCAGACCATGAGGGTCTTCATCGCAGGAGCGACCGGAGCGATCGGCAGGGAGCTGGTACCGCTCCTGGCCGGGCGCGGGCACCAGGTGACGGCGATGAGCCGCCACGGAGCCGCCGGGCTCGCTGCGGCGGACGGGGTGAGTCCCGTGGCGGCCGACGGCCTCGACCGCGAGGCGCTCGCCCGGGCGGTGGCCGGGGCCGAGCCGGAGGTCGTCGTCCATCAGATGACCGCGCTCGGTGGCGACGTCGACCTGCGCCGCTTCGAGCGTACCTTCGCGCAGACGAACCGCCTGCGGACCGTGGGCACCGACAACCTGATCGCCGCGGCGCGGGGCGGGGCGAGGCGCTTCGTCGCCCAGAGCTTCGCCGGCTGGCCATACGCGCGGCTGGGCGGGCCCGTGAAGAGCGAGACGGATCCCCTCGACCCCGACCCGCCGCGGGCTGTGCGCTCGACGATCGACGCGATCAGGCATCTGGAGCGCGCCGTGACCGAGGCCGACGACCTCGAGGGGGTCGCGCTCCGCTACGGCGGCTTCTACGGCAGCGGGACGTCGCTGGGACCGTCCGGTGAGCAGACCGAGCTGATCCGCAGGCGCCGGTTTCCGATCGTCGGCGACGGTGGCGGGATCTGGTCGCTGGTCCACATCCACGACGCCGCCACCGCCACGCTGGCGGCGATCGAGGGTGGCGGTCCGGGCATCTACAACGTCGTCGACGACGACCCCGCCCCGGTCCGCGAGTGGCTCCCCTACCTCGCCGAGGTGCTCGGCGCGAAGCCGCCCCGTCACCTGCCGGCGTGGGTCGGCCGGCTCGCCACCGGCGCACACGGGGTGATCCTGATGACGGCGATCCGCGGCGCCTCGAACGCGAAGGCGAAGCGCGAGCTCGACTGGACCCTGCGCTACCCGAGCTGGCGTCAGGGCTTCAGGGAGCTCGCGGTCGGAGCTCGTCACCGCTGACGGCGGAGCGCCCGCTCAGCCGCTGGCCCGGGCGCGATCGGCGGCGGCGGGCCGCCGCTCGCGCGTCCGCCGGTAGTGGCGGCGGCCGAGCGGGTTCTGGTAGGCCCAGGCGAGCGCGGCGACCGCGCCGCGCCGATGGAGCCAGAACCGCTCGGGCGGCGGGATCCCGGCGCCGCGAGCGGCGATGACGTCGGCGACGACCACCCCGGGACCCTGATCGCGGCCGCGGAACGCAAGCACCCGGCCGTCGGCCGCGGTGATCGACGCCCCGCCCTCGTAGTGGCCGTGGTAGACCGCCGGCAGCCCCGGCCAGAGGCAGTCGAAGGCGCCGGACTGGGCGCCGTGGACGACGGGGGCGCCCACGAACGGCGCGAAGCGCGGAGCCGCCTCCACCGCGCGGCGCCGGTTCGCCGCCTCGCGCCGGGCGGCGTGCCGGCGCGGCGGCA
>CAZTGN010000266.1:0-3508 GCA_964613275.1 uncultured Conexibacter sp.
GAGGTTGCGCAGCAGCGTGTCGCCGTAGGCGCCCTCGCGCTCGGTTGCGCCGACGACGGCGACCGAGCGGGGAGCGAGCAGGCGGGACAGACCGTTCGCCGTCACCGGGGATTGCTCCTAGTGCAGCATCCGTTCGACGCCACGGCGCTCGAGCCCACGCGCTACCACGAGCCGCTGGATCTCGCTGGTCCCCTCCCAGATCCGGTCGACCCGGAGCTCGCGGAGGAAGCGCTCGGCGACGTTGGAGCGCAGGTAGCCGCGGCCGCCGAAGGCCTGCACGCAGCGGTCGGCGCAGCGCCACGCCGACTCGCTGGTGAACAGCTTCGCCATCGACGCCTTTCCGTGGACGAGCTTGAGGTCGGCGCCGCGGTCGGCGAGCTCGGCGACGGTCAGGGTCAGCAGCCGTCCGGCGGCGGCGTCGGCGGCGGAGTCGGCGAGCGGGAACGAGACCCCCTGGTAGTCGAGGATCCTGCTGCCGCCCTGCTCCCGGCCTGCGGCCCATTCGACGGTCTCGTCGAGCAGCCGCCACATCGCGCCGACGCACCGCGCCGCAATCCCGAGCCGCTCCTCCATGAACCAGGCCCGCTGCAGATCATCGCCGCCGCCGATGCCGCCGATCGCATCGTCGGCTGTGACCTCGACGTCGCGGAAGACGATCGTCGGGTGCCCGTCGGGGTAGTTGTGGGTGAAGTCGGGGTCGTCGACGATCTCGACCCCGGCGGCGTCGCGGTCGACGACGAACAGGGTCGGCAGCTTCTCGCCGCCGTCGATCACGTTCGCCATCACGACGTAGACGGCGGCGACGTCGCCGGTCGTCACGAACCACTTCTCGCCGCTGATCCGGTAGCCGCCGTTGCCGGGCTCGGCGACGGTCGCGATCCGGCTCGGGTCGGAGCCGGCGTCGCGCTCGGTCACGGCGTAGGCGTCGCGGACCTCGCCCCGGAGCGCCGGCACGAGCCAGCGCTGGATCTGCTCCTCGGAGGCGTGGTGCCAGACGTTGTAGGCGTTCGGGACGTGCCAGTGGATCGCGTTGGTGCTGCGACCCCACTGCTCCTCGACCAGCGCCCACTCGAGCCGGGTCCAGCCCTGGCCGCCGTACTCGGGCCGGTGCAGTCCGCCGATCAGCTCGGCTTCGGTCGCGGCGCGCTTGACGTCCTCGATGACGCCGTCGGGAAGGATCCCGTTGCGGCGCTCGGCCTCCTCCTCGAGCGGGATCAGGACGTCCTCGGTGAACGCACGGGCGCGGGCCTGGATGTCGCGGGCACGGTCGTCGAGCTCGAACGGGATCTCGTCCACGTCCAACTCCTCGATCTGGTCGGTGGCGGCCTCCAACTTGACCGGCACTCTACCATGAGGATTGCGCAATTGACTACAAGGTCAGTCGGCGCGGGCGGAGCGACCACGGAAGAGAGGAAGCGGGCCGATGACGGAAGCGGTTGCCAGGAACGGAAGGCTCGCGCTCGATCGCGCCGGCGTCGAGGCGACGCTGCGTCCGCTCGAGCTCGCCTCGATGCTGCCGCCCGCCGCCTACGCCGACGCCGCGGTCCTCGACTGGGAGATCGAGCACCTGTTCGGCGGCTGGGTCTGCCTCGGCCACGTCTCGACGATCGCCGAGCCCGGGAGCTGGCTGATGCGCGAGATCGGGCCGACCAGCGTATTCGCGATCGCCGGCTCCGACGGCGGGATCCGCGCCTTCCTCAATGCCTGCCGCCATCGCGGCTCCCGGCTCGTCGAGTCGACCGAGGGGGCGGTCCGCCGTCGCATCCAGTGTCCCTACCACGCGTGGTCCTACGACCTCGACGGCGGCCTCGTGGCGGCGCCGCACATGGACGGGGTCGAGGACTTCGACCATGCCTGCAACGGGCTGATCGAGGTGCGCTCGGCCCTCGTCGGCGGGCTCGTCCTCATCGATCTGAGCGGCGAGGCGCCCGATCCCGGCGCCCACGTCGGCGACCTGCTCGGACGCCTCGAGCGCTGGCGCGTCGGCGGGCTCGAGCGCGCGGGGGGGACCGTCTACGACGTCGCCGCCAACTGGAAGGTGATCGCCGAGAACTACAACGAGTGCCTGCACTGTCCCGGGGTCCACCCGGAGCTGAACCGGCTCAGCGACTACCGCAGCGGCGACACCCAGTACGGCGCCGGCAACTGGTGCGGCGGCTCGATGACGCTGAACGAGGGCGCCGAGACGATGGGGACCGGGGACGGCCACGCCGGCCACCGTCCCGCGATCGCGGGCCTCGACGCCAAGCAGGTCAACTCCGTCTACTACTTCACCCTGTTTCCGAACGCGCTCGTCTCGCTCCATCCCGACTACGTGATGCTGCACACGCTGTGGCCGCGAGCCGTCGACCGGACCGAGGTCACCTGCGAGTGGTTCTTCGAGCCGGAGACGGTCGCGCGCGAGGACTTCGACCCCGGCGACGCGATCGACTTCTGGGACATGGTCAACCGCCAGGACTGGCACGTCTGCGAGCTCGCCCAGATGGGCATCCGGGCGAAGGGCTTCGTCGCCGGTCGCTTCTCCGGCCAGGAGGGTGACGTCCACAGGTTCGACTCGCTCGTCGCCGAGCGGTATCTCGAGGCGCTGAGCTGAGCGTAGATCTTGGGGCGGTGACAACCGCCTACGCATCCGGACTGCCGTGATAGCGTCGGCAAACGCCAGGGAGGGCATGATCGAGACAGGGAGGTTGAAGTGAGCATGAGGCGCGCCGGGATGGCGTTGCTGCTCTCGATCGCGTGTGCTGGGGTACTCACCTTCGTGCTCGGATCGCGGGTCCTGGCCGGCACCGAGGATCGCCCTGACGCCAGCCTCGGCATCGACTGGGCGCTGACGCCGGCCAGTGTCGACGAGCTCACGGCCAACTCTCAGATCGTCGTCACGGCTTATCCGATTGGCGTCACCGATGGCGAGCCGATCGCAATCGAAGAGCCTGCTGATCTGCCGCCGATCCCGACCCGGCTGACCGACTTTGCGGTCACCGACGGGCGGTTGACGACGAGGACGCCGCTCGACGGCCCCTGTCTCTGCAGCGCCGCGACCCACCCCGCCGGCAGCGTGATCGCCCTCAACGGCCGCAACGCCGCCGCCGCGGTGCTGGCCGACCAGGGCGCCGCGCTCCCCGCCTAGCCTGGGCCGTTCTCGCGCTGCATAGCGTCGTCAATCCGGCCCAGCCTCCCGGTCGTTCCTAGCCTGGGCCCAGGTGGTGGCGGGTCCGAATCAGATCCGACGTGAAAGGCTCCCGCCGATGAACGAGATCGCCGCCGAGCTTGGCGAGGTCGGGCTGCCGGCGCCGGTCGGCGAGCTGGCGGCGCGCGACTGGGACGTCATCGTCGTCGGCGGCGGCCACAACGGGCTCACCGCGGCCGCCTACCTGGCGCGGGCGGGCCGCTCGGTGCTGGTGCTCGAGCGGCGCGAGCGGCTCGGCGGCGCCTGCACGCTCGAGCGGCCGTGCGACGACGAGCGGTTCGTCGTCAGCCCCTGCGCCTACATGCTCGGCCTCCTCGACGC
>CAZTGN010000267.1:0-3503 GCA_964613275.1 uncultured Conexibacter sp.
TTCAGCACCCGCTGGGAGGATGACGGGTCGCTGCGGATCAACGGCAACCTCCCGGCCGAGGAGGGAGCGCTGCTGCTCAAGGCCATCGAGGCTGTCGAAGACCGCCTGCGGCGCGAGCGCGCCGCCGATGCGCTCGCCGACGCGGGGCCGGGAGACGACTACCGCGAGCGGGAGATCGCCGCCCGCTCCCCCGCGCCCTCCGCTGCCGACGCGGTCGTCGCTCTCGCCGACGACGCATTGGCCCGTCGCAGCGCCGATCGCGAGCGCTCCGGCGGTGACCGTTACCAGGTGGTCTGCCACGTCGACATCGCGGATCTGAGGGATCCCGGGGCGGCGTCCTGCAACGGAGTCGTCGAGGACCACGCCGCCCTCGCGCCCGCAACGATGGCCCGCCTCGCCTGCGACGCGTCGGTCGTCACGATCGTCGAATCGGACGGCGAGCCCGTTTCGGTCGGTCGGAAGACGCGGGCGATCCCGCCCTCGATAGCCCGGGCGTTGCGCTCGCGCGACCGGGGCTGCAGGTTCCCGGGCTGCGCGTCGCGGCGTTTCGTCGATGCGCATCACGTCGAGCACTGGGCTGCAGGCGGGGAGACGTCGCTCGCCAACCTGATCCAGCTCTGCCGGCACCACCACCGCCTCGTTCACGAGGCTGGCTTCGGAGTCGAGATGGTCGCGGGTAGCCCGCTGTTCAAGCGGCCCGACGGCACGGTCATCCCCGAGGCGCCGCCGCTGCCCGCCGCGGCGCGGGATCAGGGTCGCGAGGGGGCGATGGCGCCACTGCGACGTCCACCGAGCATCGGGCCGTGGACGGTCGCTGCGCGGTCACGCGGGGCGCCGTTCGACCTCGGTCTTGCGGTGGGGATCCTCGCGCGCCGGAGGGAATGAGCTCCCCGCCCGATGACGCGTGAGCGCCGCTCTATCCTCAGCGGCCGTGACCGATGCGGTCGACAAGGGGAAGTCGCAGGCGAGCACGCCGGGCGTGAGTGCCGGCGGCGAGACCGTGGTGATGAAGTTCGGCGGCACGTCGGTCGCCGGGCCCGAGGACCTGAAGCGGGCGGCGGCGCGGATCGTCGCCGAGCGTCAGCGCGGCAACAAGGTCGTCGCGGTGCTGTCGGCGCGGGGCAAGACCACCGACGAGCTCGTGACGATGGCGAACGAGATCTCGGAGCGGCCGAGCCCGCGGGAGATGGACATGCTGCTCTCGACCGGGGAGCGGATCTCCTGCGCGCTGTGTGCGATGGCGATCTGGGACCTCGGCCACCAGGCGATCTCGCTGACCGGCTCGCAGGCCGGGATCGTCACCGACTCCTCGCACACGAAGGCACGGATCGTCGACGTCCGGGCGGGACGGATCGAGCAGGCGCTCGAGCAGGACAACATCGTCCTCGTCGCCGGCTTCCAGGGCGTCTCGACCGACTCCAAGGACGTCACCACGCTCGGCCGCGGCGGCTCCGACACGACCGCGGTCGCGCTCGCGGCCGCGCTCGCGGCCTCGGTCTGCGAGATCTACACCGACGTCGCCGGCGTCTTCAGCGCCGACCCGCGGATCGTCCCCGAGGCCCGCAAGCTCGCGGTCGTCTCGTTCGAGGAGATGCTCGAGATGGCCGCCTCCGGCGCCCGCGTGCTGCAGCTGCGCAGCGTCGAGTACGCGCGCAACCACGGGGTCAGGATCCACTGCCGCTCCTCGTTCGAGCAGGGCACCGGTACCCTCGTGATCGCCGAGGACGAAACCATGGAGAACCCGTTCGTAACCGCAGTCACCCACTCCGCCGACGAGGCGCGGGTGACGCTGTCCGGAGTTCGCGACGAGCCCGGCATCGCCGGCCGCATCTTCACCGCGCTCGCCGATGCCAACGTCAACGTCGACGTGATCATCCAGAACGAGCCGGTCTCGACCGAGCACGGTGCCGACCTCTCGTTCACGGTCGCCCGCGACGACCTCGCGACGGCGGTCGCCGCGATCCGGACCGAGGATGGGGCCGACGAGGTCCTGACCGACGAGCGGATCGGCAAGGTCTCGATCATCGGTGCCGGCATGCGCAGCCATCCCGGGGTCGCCGCCAGGGTCTTCAAGGTGCTCGGCGAGGAGGGGATCAACATCGAGATGATCTCCACGTCGCCGATCAAGATCTCCTGCGTGATCGCCGCCGAGCGCGTCGATGACGCCGTCCGGGCCCTGCATCGCGCGTTCGACCTCGGTGCCGACGCGGTCTTCGAGGAGGACTCGACCGGCGAGCACGAAGCTCGCACCCGCGTCCGATGAGCGCACCCGCCGCCGGCTTCCGGGTCGGCGTGCTCGGCGCCACCGGCGCCGTCGGCTCGACCGTCCTCGAGGTGCTCGCCGAGCGCTCGTTTCCCGTGGCCGAGCTGCGGCCGCTCGCCTCGGCGCGCTCGGCGGGGCAGCGGCTCCCGTTCGCCGGTGAGGAGGTCGAATGCCGCGAGCTCTCCGAGGAGTCGATCGCCGGGCTCGACATCGTCATCTCCTCGGCCGGAGGCGCCGTCAGCTCCGAGTGGGCGCCGCGGATCGCCGCCGCGGGGGCCGTCGTCGTCGACAACACGAGCTTCTGGCGGATGCACGAGCACGTCCCGCTCGTCGTCAGCGAGGTCAACCCGGAGGCGGCGGACGGCCACCGCGGCGTCGTCGCCAACCCGAACTGCTCGACGATGCAGATGGTCGTCGCGCTGAAGCCGATTCTCGACCGGGTCGGGATCGAGCGCCTCGTCGTCTCCACCTACCAATCGGTCTCCGGCACCGGCCGCCGCGCGATCGCCGAGCTCCGCGAGCAGTCGGCGGCGGTGCTCGCCGGCGACGAGGCCGAGGCGCGGGTCTACCCGCACCCGATCGCGTTCAACGTGCTGCCGCAGGTCGAGACCTTCAAGGGCGGCGACGACTACACGACCGAGGAGCGCAAGATGATGGCCGAGACGCGGAAGATCCTCGGCGCCGGCGAGGAGCTCGGGATCTCCGCCACCTGCGCGCGCGTGCCTGTCTTCGACTCGCACTCGGAGTCGGTCAACGTGCAGACGCGGGAGGACCTCGACCCCCGGCGCTGCCGCGAGATCCTCGCCGATGCGCCGGGAGTGGTCGTCCTCGACGATCCCGCCGAGGGGGTCTATCCGCTGGCGACCGCGGCCGCCGGCCGCGACGAGGTGCTGATCGGGCGGATCCGTCGCGATCCCTCGCACGAGCGTTGCCTGAACCTCTGGATCGTCGGCGACAACCTCCGCAAGGGAGCGGCGACCAACGCCGTGCAGGTGGCCGAGGTGCTGATCGAGCGCGACCTGGTCCGCGTCCCCGAGCCGGCGCTCGCCGCCGCTTGATCGCGGGCATCCGCGGAGCCGGCCGGCGCGTCCGTCCGGCCCGGGCGGGACCGTGATCGGCCGATGATCGGCGCCGGCGCCTCACTGCTCATCGTCCTCGTCCTCGCCCTCGTGCTCGGGCAGGCGCTCGCCGTCCTCACCGCCGGCGCCGACCGCGAGCGCCCGCTGCCGCCGAGCCCGCG
>CAZTGN010000268.1:0-3469 GCA_964613275.1 uncultured Conexibacter sp.
TCGCCGGCATGCCGCCAGACGCCGTCGGCGATCTGCTCGGTGATCGGCGTCAGGGGGTTCAGCGCCATCGGCAGCCACCCTAACCATCGGCGGGCCGAGCCGACCCGCGACGCTGCCGGTCGCGGCCGGGGCTCTACGCTTGGCCGGTGCCCCGCTCGTGGTCGATCGCGATGGTGATCCTCGTCGCCTGCCTGATCGCGTCGATGGTGATCGCCGTGACGAAGCTCTGGTGAGCGACGAGGAGCTGATGGGGCTGGCGCTCGCCGCCGCCGCCGGGGCCCCCGCGCACGACGACGTCCCGATCGGCGCCGTCCTCGCCCGTGGCGGCGCGCCGCTCGCGACGGCCGCGAACGAGCGTGAGCTGCGCCGCGACCCGACCGCGCACGCCGAGATGCTCGTCCTCCGCGCCGGGGCGGAGCAGCTCGGCGGCTGGCGGCTGCCGGACACGACCCTGTACGTGACGCTCGAGCCGTGCGCGATGTGCGCCGGCGCGATCGTCCTCGCTCGGGTGCCGCGCGTGGTCTACGCGGCCCCCGACCCGAAGGCCGGCGCCGCCGGATCCGTCCTCGACGTCCTCGCCGAGCCCCGGCTCAACCACCGTCCCGAGGTCGTTGCCGGAGTCCGGGCCGACGAGGCCGCCGCGCTCCTGCGCGAGTTCTTCGCCGCCCGCCGTTGAGGCCGATCAGCTCCCGGCGGCGGGCAGCGCCAGCGGCTCGCCGCGGGCGTCGAGCGCCGGCAGGTAGATCGAGACGGTCGTGCCGCCGCCGAGGCGGGTGTTGATCCGCAGGTCGCCGCCGACCGCGCGAGCCAGCGCCCGCGAGCCGGCCAGCCCGAGGCCGCTGCCCGAATCGGCGTCCTTGGTCGAGTAGTAGGGCTCGACGGCGCGCCGCGCGACCTCGGGGCTCATCCCGGCGCCGGTGTCGGCGAACGCGATCCTGACGTGGAGGCCGGTCCCGAGGACCGGGTCCCCGGGCGGGACCGCGACGGCGCTCGCGGTGATCGCCGCCGCCCCGCCCTCCGGCATCGCGTCGCCGGCGTTGGCTGCGAGGTTGAGCAGGATCCGCTCGAGATCGGC
The DNA here is from genome assembly GCA_964613275.1 of uncultured Conexibacter sp. Classification (GTDB taxonomy): domain Bacteria; phylum Actinomycetota; class Thermoleophilia; order Solirubrobacterales; family 70-9; genus RHKX01. Next base: position 1,076 of record CAZTGN010000268.1, read on the forward strand.
GACCGCGAGCGCGACCGGGGGGAGGGCGCCCTCGCACCCGATGCTGAGGTGGACCGCGGGGCCGAGCGTGCGGGACATCAGGCGTGCGGCGTCCCCGACCGCCGCGGCGACGGCGACCGGAGCCGGGGCCGGCGCGAAGGCCGTCCGCCCGCCGCCGACCAGCCCCCGTGTGAGCTCGGCGCCGCGCTCGGCGGCCGTCCGGATCTCCTCCGCCCGCTCGCGCTGCTCGCCGCCGGCGCCGGCCGCGATCTCGCCCGCGCAGACCATGATCACCGAGAGCAGGTTGTTGAAGTCGTGGGCGACCTCGGCCGTCCGCCGGCCGAGGTCCTCGAGCGCCCGCGGCGACGGCGCCAGCTCCCCCGGCGATGGCAGGGGCTCCCGCGGCGACGGCGTGGGGTGCGGCCTTCCCCGCTCGGGCAGGACGATCGGCGCCGCGGTCGCGAACGCGCCCGGCCCGGGCTCGCCCTCCCAGGGGAGCCCGCCGGCGAACCGCCGCTCGGTTCGCCGCGTTGCCGCTGGAGCTGTCGCGTTCTCGGCCATCGATCCCGGCGCGGTCGCCCACCGCGCAGGAGACCCTTCGCCGCCGCGCCGGCGCTCCCTGCGCCCGCGGCGACCTGCGACCGGCCCCCGCCTCCACATGCCTTCGGCTCCCGCCGCGTTCCGCGACCCGCCCCCACCGCGACCCGCGACCTGCCACCGCCTCCATCCGCGACCTGCTTCCGCCGCCGCAGCCCCGCATCGGCTCGCCGCGGGGGGAGGCGGAGAGGGTGGGATTCGAACCCACGAGGCAGCTCGCGCCGCCCACACGATTTCCAGTCGTGCACCTTAAGCCGCTCGGTCACCTCTCCGGGGGAGCCGGAAGATACCGGGGCGGGTCCGGGCGGGAGGGACCTCAGGCGGTCGCCGGGGCCGCCGCGCGGGGCTCGAGACGGCCGCACCAGAGCGCGAACAGGACGACGGCGACGAGCGCGCCCAGCCAGTGCAGGCCGACGAGCACCGCAAGCAGGCTCGGCAGGCCGGCGAGGACCGCCCCGAGCAGCGTCGCCGCGACCGGCAGGCGCAACGTGGCGGCCGTGATCAGCGCGCAGATGAGCCACGAGCCGGGCCCGCTCAGCCAGCCCCAGTCCTCGAAGAACGTCCGCGGCAGCGCGATCGCGAGGCTGACGGCGAAGGCTGCGACGGCGACGAGCTGGATCAGCCCCGCACGCACGGCCAGCGATCGATCGAGCCCGGACACGCCGGCGATCATCGCAGGCGCCGGGCGGGCCGACGCGCCGGGAGTGCAGGAGCGGCTTCCCCGGCCGGTTGCCGCATGCCCGAGGCAGCCGAACCCGCTGTTCGACCGCGTACAGGGGGAGGGAGTAGCTTCATGCGGGGATGAAGCGCCTGCTGCTCATCGCCGTGGTCGCGTCGCTCGTCGTCGCCGCCCCGGCGGCCGCGAAGGGGTTGCGATGGGTCGAGGTCTGTGGCCCCTCCGAATGTCGGAGGACGCCGGAGGGTCGGATCGAGTCCGAGACGTTGATCTTCCCGCCCTGGGTGATGTTCGGCGCGCCCGACGGCCCTCCGGCCCGGGCCGGCAGGTGGCTACGGGTACGTGTCGCCCCGGCCCGAAGCAACCGGATCATGAAGTCCGTGCTGATGCCCGGGGTCGGCTACGCCGGTGGCGATCAGGGCGGCGGCTACGGATTCGTCTGGGAGCGGCTCGGCCGCGATGCGCGCGCGACCTACCGGATGCTCGGCCGCGGGGTCGAGCGCTACCCGGTCGCGACGGCCCGCGACCTCGCAGCGATGTCTTTCGCGATGACGGTGACGGGATCGGTGCGGCGCCCCCTGACGCTGACGGTGACGGCCTTCGCCAAGCGGATCGTCGCGAGCCTGCCCGGCTGAAACGCCGGCGCCCCGGTTGCCCGGCCCCGTGACGTCGGTGAGTGGCCCGCAAGAGCCGGCCCCGTCTCGCGGGAGGCCGTCGTCAGTACCGGTAGTGATCCGACTTGTAGGGGCCGTCGACCGGGATCCCGAGGTAGTCGGCCTGGCGATCGGTCAGCTCGGTCAGCCTCACCCCGAGGGCGTCGAGGTGGAGGCGGGCGACGAGCTCGTCGAGCTTCTTCGGCAGCACCGTGACGCCCTTCTCGTAGCCCTCGCCCTCGGTGAAGAGCTCGATCTGGGCGAGCACCTGGTTGGTGAACGAGTTCGACATCACGAAGCTCGGATGGCCGGTCGCGTTGCCGAGGTTGAGCAGCCGTCCCTCGGAGAGGACGATGATCGAGTGGCCGTCGGCGAACCGCCACTCGTCGACCTGCGGCTTGACGTTGATCCGCTCGATCCCCGAGACCCGCTCGAGCCCGGCCATGTCGATCTCGTTGTCGAAGTGGCCGATGTTGCCGACGATCGCCT
>CAZTGN010000269.1:0-3457 GCA_964613275.1 uncultured Conexibacter sp.
ATGGCGGGCGGCGGCCAGCGGCCAGGCGGCGAGCAGCAGGTCGCAGCCCTTCGAGACGATCAGCTTGCCGACGAAGATCACCCGCGGGCCGCCGGCCGCGGCATAGGCGCGGAGCGCTGCCGCGCCGCCGACCGGGTCGCGGCCGAGGCCGCCGGGGTCGGCATCCTCGAGCGCGCCCGCGAGGTCGGTCAGCGCCGCGCCGCGATCGGCGCCCTCGGGCAGCGGCGTGAAGGCCTCGACGTCGACGCCGGGCGGCCCCAGCCGCGTCTTCTCCGCCAGGCCGTCGAGCGCGACCGTCTCCCAGAGGCTCGCGGCGGTGTGGTGGGAGCCGACGAGGACCGCCCGCGCCGCCGCCATCCCCTCGCGCGCGTAGGGAAGGAAGCGCCGGTGCGGGATCACCGTGTAGGAGAGGGCGCTGCCGTGGACCTTGGCGGCGAACGGGCCGATCGCCCCGGCCGCCCGGGCGAGGATCGCCGGCCCCATCACGAGGTGGTTGGCGAGTGCGGCGTCGATCCCCCCGGCGGCGGCCGCGACGTCGCCGACGGCGGCGACGTTGGCGGCGATGTAGGCCTCGACCTCGGCCTCGCTCAGATCCTCGAACGGCCGCGCGTCGAAGCCGGAGTACTCGTCGGCCACATAGAGCGGCAGGACCCCGCCGATGTCGGGGAGATAGGCGGTGATCGAGCCCGCCCCGGGCGAGGAGCCGGCGGCCTGCTCGACCCGCAGCTCGCCGCGCTCCCAGCGGCCGACCGCGTCGATCCAGGCCAGCGAGCCGGCCTCGCGGTCCTGGCAGAGCAGGTGGACGTCGTGGCCGAGCCCGGCCAGCGCCCGGGCGACGTTGGCGTTGTAGACGTTGCTGCCGGTGCCGCGCAGCAGGTAGCCGTGGAAGATGAGGACGCGCATCCGCCCATCCTGACGGCCGCAGCGGATAAGGTTCCGCCCGTGCCCGACCGCCAGACCTACCGGATGCGCGCCCCCGCCTCGGGCCGCGAGGCCTTCGTCGAGGCCGATCCCGACGGCGTCTACGTCGATCGCGAGACCGGCGAGGAGCTCAGGCCGGTGACCCGGGTGCTGCCGCTCGCACCCTCGCCCTCGGCGCTCCTGCGGGCGCCCGAGAACCTGACCGAGTGCCGGCGCTGCAGGCAGCTGATCGGCATCGACCTGAGCGACTGCCCGCACTGCGGCCTGCGCCAGGAAGCGACCAACGGCGGCGCCGACGGCGATTCGTGACGCGCGGCCGGCGCCGGCGGCGCCAGCTCCTCCCCGCGGCCTTCGTCGCCGCGACCCTGGCCGCCGCCGGCTGCAGCGACGGCGACGAGTCGACCGCCACGGTCACGACACCGACCGCGATCGTCGCGGTGACGACCTCGAGCGCGACCACGACGACGCCGGAGACGACGGTGACCGCGCCGACGACGACGGCGCCGACGACGACCGGCTCCGAGCCGGACCCGACCAGGCCCGACAGCGAGCACAACGACACCAGCGGCGATCCGAACACGCCCGAGGGCGCCTTCGACGAGGCCTGCCAGCGCAACCCCGAGTCCTGCGGCTGAGGGGCCGCAGAAGCGCCGGGCTCTACTTGCCGTCGCCCTTGCCGCTCGGCACGAACCAGGCCCAGTAGAGAAGGCGCTCGCCCTTGAAGCGGCAGCCGTACTCCCGCACCGAGCCCTTCTTCTGCTGCGGCTTGGCGTCCTCCGCCTGGTTCTCGGCGCATTCGCCCTCGTTGCGACTGGCGACCCACTGGTTGTCATCGCGATCGAGACCGAGCGAGAACGCCGATATCCACCCCGGCACCGTCAGCCCGATCCGTAGGCCCTTCTTGACCTTGAGCGGCTTGCGAAGGGTGTAGATCGGGGTCTCGCCGAGCTTCGATCCCAACGAGACCTTGGGGGACTGCTTGGTCAGCTTGTAGCGGTGCTTCTTCTTCGGCTTCAGGACGGAGAGCCGCGCCTTGGCGTCGCCGTACTTCTCGTTGAGCGTGTCGACGAGGTTCGGGTCGTCCTCGGTGTTCACCTTGCCGAGGCTGACCGACCAGGCGACCAGGTGCCCGTTCGCGGGAACCTTGAACGCCCCCTTCTGGCCGTCGGCGACGGTCTGCAGGCCGGTTACGGAGACGACGATCCGGCAGTCGTCCCCCGGGCATGGGGATTTCGGCGTCTTCTTCGTCTTGCCGAGCACCTTCGCCGACTTCGCGTCGGCCTGGTGGGCGCTGAGGGCGATCGCGGTGGCGAATCCGAGCACGGCGACGAGGGCGGCGATCACGATCATCGCCCGGCGGCTGGTTGTCCTGGTGGCGTCCATCAGGGGTCTGTAACACCCGCCCGCCGGCACTGTTGCGGTCGGTCGCGGACGGTCTGCGACGGATCTTAGGCGCACCGGGGGCCGGATCGTGGCGAAACGAACGTAGGATGAACGGCCGTGCCCGCGATCGAGGTCAGCAACTTGCAGCGGGCGTTCGCGGGCGGAGTCCTCGCCGTCGCCGGGATCGACCTCCGGGTCGACGATGGCGAGATCTACGCCTTCCTCGGTCCGAACGGCGCCGGCAAGACGACGACCGTGCGGATGCTGACGACGCTGTTGCGGCCGACCGGCGGCAGCGCATCCGTCGCCGGCCACGACGTCGTCGCCGAGCCGGCGGCGGTCCGCGCGGCGATCGGCGTCGCGCTGCAGGAGGCGGCGCTCGATCCGCTGATGACCGGCCGCGAGCTGATCCGGATGCAGGCGACGCTGCACGGGATCGGGAGGGCCGAGGGGCGGCGTCGCGCCGACGACCTGCTGCGCCGGGTCGGCCTCGTCGAGGCCGGTGACCGCCGCGTCGGCACCTACTCGGGCGGGATGAAGCGGCGCCTCGATCTCGCCTCCGCGCTCGTCCACGAGCCCCGGGTGTTGTTCCTCGACGAGCCGACGACGGGGCTCGACCCGGTCAGCCGCAAGTCGATCTGGTCGGAGGTCGAGGCGCTCAACCGCGAGGGCACGACGGTCTTTCTCACCACCCAGTACCTCGAGGAGGCCGACCAGCTCGCCGACCGGGTCGGGATCATCGCGAGCGGGCGGATCGTCGCCGAGGGGACGCCGGCGGCGCTCAAGGCCGAGGTAGGCAAGCCGCGGATGGAGCTCGTGCTGGCGTCGGGCGAGCGCAGCGCCTGCATGGAGGTCCTGGGCCGCTTCGGCGACCCGCTGCCGCCGCGGGACGGGACGCTGATGGTCGAGGTCGCGACAGGGTCGGCGGCGATCGCGCCGGTCGTCCGCGCGCTCGACGAGGCCGGGATCACGGTCGAGTCGCTCGACGTCGTCGAGCCGACGCTCGACGACGTCTTCGTCGCCAAGACCGGCCAGCACCTCGAGGGCGACGAGACGTCGGAGCCGGGGACGGGCGAGTCGGAGGCGGTCGCCGGATGAGCGGGACGCTCGCGGTCGTCGCCGAGCTCGGCCGCCGCTCGGTCCGCCAGACTTT
>CAZTGN010000270.1:0-3337 GCA_964613275.1 uncultured Conexibacter sp.
ACGGTGGCTGTGAGGAGGTCGACGTCGCTGAGCAGCTCGCGATCGACCGCGCCAAGGAGATCTTCGGCGCCGAGCACGTCAACGTCCAGCCGCACTCCGGCGCGCAGGCCAACAACGCGGTCTATCAGGCGCTGCTGGAGCCCGGCGACAAGTTCCTCGGCCTCGCCCTCGACCACGGCGGCCACCTCTCGCACGGGATGAAGCTGAACGTCTCCGGCAAGCTGTATGAGCCGATCCCCTACCACGTCGATCGCGAGAGCCTCCGGGTCGACATGGACGAGGTCGCCCGGCTCGCCGCCGAGCACCGGCCGAAGCTGATCGTCGCCGGCTGGTCCGCCTACCCGCGTCAACTCGACTTCGCGGCCTTCCGCGAGATCGCCGACTCGGTCGGGGCGCTGCTGATGGTCGACATGGCGCACTTCGCCGGGCTCGTCGCCGCCGGCGAGCACCCGAACCCGGTCGAGCACGCCGACGTCGTCACCACGACCGTCCACAAGACGCTGTGCGGGCCGCGCAGCGGCATGATCCTCTGCCGCGAGGAGCACGCCAAGGAGATCAACCGCAGCGTCTTCCCCGGCACCCAGGGCGGCCCGCTGATGCACGTGATCGCGGCGAAGGCGGTGGCGATGCGGATCGCCCTCACCGAGGAGTTCCGGCAGCGGCAGCGGCAGACCGTCGCCAACGCCCGCGCCTTCGCCGACGAGCTGATCGCCGGCGGCGTCGAGGTGCTGACCGGCGGAACCGACGTCCATCTCGTCCTCGTCGACGTCGCCGCCCGTGGCTACGACGGCAGCACCGCCGAGACGCGCCTGGAGGAGATCGGAATCACCGTCAACCGCAACGCGATCCCCTTCGACGAGCGGCCGCCGATGAACCCGTCGGGGCTGCGGATCGGGACGCCGGCGCTGACGACCCGAGGGCTCGACGAGGACGACATGCGCGAGATCGCGCGGGTCATCCGCGCGACGCTCTCGGACTCCTTCGAGTCCGAGCGCGAGGAGCTGCGGGCGCGGACCCGCGCGCTCGCCGATGCCCACCCGCTCTACCCGCAGCTCTCCGCAGCCACCGTTTGAGGATCTGGATCGACTGCACCGCCGCGGCACACCCGGTCGTGCTGCGGCCGGTGATCGCGGTGCTGCGCGAGCGGGGTCACGAGGTCGAGGTGACCGCCCGCGACTACGGGCAGACCGAGGGGCTGCTCGAGCGATTCGGGATCCCCTACGAGTCGTTCGGCGGCCACGGCGGCGCCGGCAGCGGCGCGAAGGCGCTGGCGCTCGCTCGCCGCAGCACCGCCCTCGCCCGCTGGGCGCGGCCGCGGCGCTTCGACCTCGCGGTCGCCCACGGGTCGGTCGACCTCGCCGTCGTCGGCAGCCTGCTGCGGATCCCGCAGGCGCAGATGCAGGACTACGAGTACGCGGGCCTGCAGCGCAAGCTCGCCTGGCGCGCGGCCCGCCGGGTGATCGTCCCCGACGCGATCCCGATCGAGCGACTCGAGGCGGCGGGCGCCCGTGCGTCGAAGCTCGTCCGCTATCCCGGCCTGAAGGAGGACTACTACCTGGCCGACTTCGAGCCCGACGGATCGGTGCTGGCCGACCTCGGCCTCGATGCGCTCGGGGTCGCGCGCGACCGCTCCGCCGACGACCGCGTCCTCGTCGTCGTCCGCCCGCCGCCCGAGACCTCCGCCTACCACGCCCACAACCCGCTCTACGACGGGGTGATCGACCGCCTCGCCTCCGAGCCGCGGACGGTGGCGGTGCTGATCCCGCGGACCGACGCACAGCGCGAGGCCGCGATCGCCCGCGGCGATCCGTCGCTCGTCGTCCCCGGGCGCGCGATCGACGCTCAGAGCCTGATCGCCCAATCCGACCTCGTCGTCAGCGCCGGCGGCACGATGAACCGCGAGGCCGTCGCGCTCGGAGTCCCCGTCGTGACCATCTTCACCGGCAGGATGGGGGCCGTGGACGAGCGCCTGATCGCCGACGGACGCCTCGCCGAGCTCCGCGACCCGGCGGCGCTCGAGCTCCGCAAGCGGACGGCGGAGCCCGGGCCGGTCTCGCCACGTGACCCGGCGCTCCTCGCCGATGCCGCCCTCGAGGCCGCCGGAGCGCGCTAGATGCCGGCGAGCGTCGACGCGATCTTCGCCTTCGCCGCCGCCGCGGCGGTCGCCTGGCTGCTGGTCCCGGTCGCCGAGGCGTTCGCGTGGCGGATCGGGGCGATCGACCAGCCGAGCGAGCGCAGCCTCCACGTCGTCCCGACGCCGCGCCTGTCGGGGATCGCGATCCTCGTCGCCGTCTGCGCCTCCGGCGCCATCTTCCTGCCCTGGGACGAGCAGACCCGCGCGATCCTGATCGGCGCGATCGTGATCGCCGCCGTCGGCATGGCCGACGACATCTTCGACCTGCCGCCGCTGGTGAAGCTGATCGGCCAGATCGTCGCCGCGGTGATCCCGGTCAGCGCCGGGGTCACCGTCGACGTCTTCACGCTGCCCTTCATCGGCGGCGTCGAGCCCGGCGGCACCGAGCTGTTCGAGCTGCCCTTGCTCGGTCACGTCGACCTCGGCGAGCTCGGGACCGTGCTCGGCATCGTCGCGATGGCCAACGTCGTCAACCTGATCGACGGCGTCGACGGGCTCGCCTCCGGGGTCTGCCTGATCAGCGCCGCGACCCTGGCGATCGTCGCCCTCTCGCTGGAGCGCAACCCGGCCGGCATCCTCGCCGCGATCACCGCCGGCGGCGCCCTCGGCTTCCTCCGCCACGGCTTTCCGCCGGCGTCGAGCTTCATGGGCGACACCGGCTCGAACCTGCTCGGCTACCTGCTCGGCGTCGCCGCCGTCCAGGGCGCGCTGAAGACGAACGCGGTCGTCGCCCTCGCCTTCCCGCTGCTCGTGCTCGCGGTGCCGATCCTCGACACCGGCTTCGTCGTCGCCAAGCGCCTCAAGTACCGCCGGCCGATCTACGAGGCCGACGCCTGGCACTTCCACCACCGGATGGCGAACATCGGCTTCTCGCAGCGGCGGACGCTCGCCTACCTCTACGGATGGACGCTGGTCATGGCCGGCGTCGCCCTCGCCCTCCGCTTCGTCCCCTACAGCGACGATCGCGGCAACTTCGACCCGCTCTGGACGGCGGTGATGGCCCTGATCCTCGTCGCCGCAGCCGTGGCCAGCTTCTATGTCATCTACGTCCTCGAGATCCTCAAGCTGCGCCGCTTCCGCCTCCGCCAGGTCGCCGCCACCGGCGCTCCGCCGCTCCCCGACGCCGTCGACCGCGAGGTCGAGCGCGAGCTCGAGACCGGCGAGTTCCGGCGGCCGGACCCGGAGACGGGGGAGTTCGAGCGG
>CAZTGN010000271.1:0-1471 GCA_964613275.1 uncultured Conexibacter sp.
CGACGCCGCCCTCCACGGCGCCGAGGGCGACAAGGTCTACGCCGGCGCCCCGCTCGCGGGGAGCGCGTCAAGCCGGCGCTGCGCCGGGCAGCGTTGATCAGGGCTGCGCGCATCCTTGTCCCGGCGATCGTGGCCTGCGTGCTTCTCGCCGGGTGCGGCGACGATCAATCGGACCAGATCCGCGCCGTGGCCGCCGACTATCTCCGGGCGGTGGCGTCGGGGGATCCCGACGCATGCGAGCTCATGTCGGAGCGCGAGCTGGGTCGGGTCGCCGCCTACTTCGAGGCCGGGGACGACGACCCTCTGCAGGCCTGCGCCGCGGGAATCGAGGTGCCTCTCGATTCGGCCTCGATCAGGCGCGCCGCCGCGAAGGTCCCAAGCGCGGGCCTGCGAGTCAGCGGTGACCTCGCGACCGTGAGGATCGATCCGGCTCACGCGGGTGGATCGGCGCCGGCCCTGATCAGCCTCGTTCGCGAGGACGATGCGTGGAAGGTCGACGGCTCCGGGTGACGGCCCTGTGCAGCGGGGCCTGGACGAGGCTAATGGCGCGGTGAGCGCGCGCCGAGAGTGACGCAGCGGCGCAAGAGGCGCCGACGCAAGCTCCCGGAAAGGAACCCCGTGATCCGACCGACCGCGATCGTCCCGATCCTCGCCCTCCTCGCATCCCTCGCGTTCGCCGGCAGCGCCGTGGCGGCCCCGTCGGCCAAGGACGTGCGCGCGGCGACCGTGCAGGCCCGGGCTGCGAACGCTGCGGCCGTCGATGCCGCAATGGGAGGCGACGCCGACGCCGCGCGAGCCCTCCGCCGCGCCGTCCGGCGCGACGCGCGCGCCGCACGGCTCGCTGATCAGGTCGCCGACGGGCGCGGTGCCGTTGGCGGCGCGCGGATCCTGCGCATCGCTGCCGCCGGCGTCGACGCCGGGATCGACGGGTTCGCGCCGGTCCTCTGCGATGTGCCACCCGAGCTTCAGGAGGAGATCGCGTCCGCGCTCGAGCGTCTGCACGGCCTCCGCGACGAGCTGATCACCGAGCTGACCGCTCTCGTCGACGCGCTGCCTCCCGACGTCCGCGACCACGTGCTCACCGCGATCGCCCGCTTCGAATCCGACGGGGACCTCGAGGCCCTGGTCGTCGCCCTCGGCGACCCGGATGTCGTCGCCGCGGTCCGCGAGCGGCTGGAGGGGCTGCTCGGCGAGGTCACCGACTCGATCCGCGACCACCTCGGCGAGCTCGAGGCGCTGCTGCCGCCAGGAGCCCTGGACGAGCTCGAGGCCACCTTCGACCGGATCGCCGAGCACCTCGACGAGGTGATGGACCTCCTCGCCGAGATCCTCGGCGACCCCGGCGATCCGCCGGCGCTGCCGGGCGATCTCTGTGCCGGGCTCGAGCAGCTGTTCGCCGAGCTCGGCTTCCCGCTCCCGTCCGGCCACTGCCCCGCCCCCCCCAGGCCCCGGCCACCCACCCCAGGGTCCA
>CAZTGN010000271.1:1481-3303 GCA_964613275.1 uncultured Conexibacter sp.
ACCCACGCATGACGTGGGCAGGATTACCCAGGTCCTGCGATGAGGCGTCCCGCCCGCCACGTGGGTCATCTGAACCACACATAGCGTGGTCAGGGTTACCCACCGCGGGCTGGACCTCAGCGCGGGTTGGCGTGGACCGCCTCCCAGAGGTAAAGGGAGGCGAGGGTGCGGTGCGGGCTCCAGCGCTCGGCGATCGCGACCGCCTCCTCCGGTGAGGGCATCTCGTCGAGCTCGTAGGCGATCTGGATGCCGCGGCGGAGGCCGAGGTCGCCGCCGCTGAAGACATCGGGGCGGCCGAGGTCGAAGATCAGGAACATCTCCGCGCTCCAGCGACCGAGGCCGCGCATCGCGACGACCGCCTCGATCACCTCCTCGTCCGACATCGCGTCGAAGGAGTCGAGCAGGAGCTCCTCGGCGACGATCGCCTCGGCGATCCCGATCGCGTAGGAGGTCTTGCGGCCGCTCAGCCCGCAGGCCCGCAACCGCTGCTCGGCGTCCGGCTTGACCAACTGCTCCGGGGCCGGCGGCCCGTCGAAGGCCTCCTCGACGCGGCCCCAGATCGTCCGCGCCGCCGCCGTCGAGACCTGCTGGCCGACGATGATCCGGCAGAGCGCGACGAAGCGGTCGCGATCACGGCTTTCCCGGCGCTCGACGATGAGTTCGGCATCGACCTCGGCGACCAATCGCGCAATCTGCGGATCAAGCGCGGCGAGCGCTGCTGCGGGATCGGTTTTTTCGACGTCCGTGGATGCCATCATCGGTGCGGTGAGCGAAGAGCGTAAGGATCTGACCGCGAAGCTGAGGGCCCACTACCGATCGCGGCGCTGGAAGGTGACCGAGTCCGCGGGGCACCTCGAGGCTGTCGGCCCTCACGGCGTCAAGTGGATCGGGCGGGCGGTCGTTGCCGAAGACCTTGAAGCGGACGGTTTCGAAGCGGAGATCATCGAGCTCTCCGAACGGCGGATGCCCGAGGGCAACGAGCTGCGCCCCCTCGATCTCCTACCTGCTCCCGATTGCCAGGAAGACCTGAAAGACCTCCTCGAGCGCAACGGCCTCAGCCGCTGCACCCACATCTCGGTCTACTCGGCTTCGGCCGCCTGATTCTCCTCGTCGGCCTCGACCCGGCCGACCGCCGCGTAGAAGTCGAGGACGACTTGCCGGGAGGACCTGATCTCGAACAGATCGAAGATCCGATCGTCGATCTCGGCGCGAAGGTCACCGATGCCGGCTTCCGGGTCGTCCTTCAGCAGCTCGACGATCCGTTCGACCCGCTCGACCACTTCGCGCTCGATCTCCGGCGGCGGATGCCGATAGGGCAGCTTCTCGACGTAGCCGATGTCGGCGGTTGCCGTGGTGTTCACGAGCCGTTTCATGAAGTAGGTGGCGAGGCTGGAATTGAGGTAGCCGAGCAGGAACAGCTCATCCGCTCCATCGCCGGCGAATATGGCGCTGCCCTTGTGCCCGAATACCCAACCCTCCGGCATGAGGCGTGCCGATACACGTCCACTCGAGATCACGGAATAGGTCAGGCCCGGCTTGAAGTAGAAGCGCCTGTTCTGTAGCCGCGGCTTTCGGGCCACTCCGGCCGGAAGCCGATCCCGGCGCTCCAGCTCAGCTACGGATTCGGTTGACCAATCGATCGCAACGCCCGGCTCACGCCAGTACTCGCCGAACCCCTCGCCCTTCGAGAACGGCACGTAGTGGGGCTTGGCCTCGTCGATGCCCTTGGCAACTTCCCCCTCGTCCAGGTGCGCAGCAAGGTCGTCTTCTTGGACCGTGATCGGCAGGCCCGGGAAGGGATCACTGACGCCGGCGAGGAATC
>CAZTGN010000272.1:0-1987 GCA_964613275.1 uncultured Conexibacter sp.
GCAGCTGCTCGTCGCGGTCGAGGTAGAGGATCGGCCGCACCCGTGCGGCCGAGCGGCGCTCGGCCGCGGTCGGCCCGCGGTCGGCCGCGGCGGCGAGCTCGCCGGGCTCGAGCACCGCGTCGAAGGCGCCGGCGCGCCCGATCGCCGCCGCCGGGCTGCCGCGCCGCCAGAGCGGGCGCCGGCACCAGATCGAGGCCGGCGCGCCACGGGCGCTCAGCAGGTGGGTCAGGGCGCGGTAGGGATGAACCCCGTCGAAGACGACGAGGTCGGGCTCGCGCTCGGCGAGCACCTGCTCCAGCATCGCGCCGAGGCGCCGATTCCAGGCGCGATCGGTGCCCGAGGCGGGGCGCCGGTAGGAAGCGAGGTAGTCGACCTCCCAGCCCTGATCGGCGACGACCGGCGCCGCGGCCGAGAGGGTGAAGAACGACGAGCGCCATGACGACGGCAGCCGCCGGGCGATCGCCATCGCCCGGTTCAGGTGGCCGAGCCCGGTGCCGTTGCTGGTCGCGAACAGGACTCGCGGCTCGCCGGTGCGCCGTGCCGCACGCCCGCTCACCCGCCCACGCTCCGCTCGCGCTCGAGCGCCGCCCGCAGGACCGGCGCCGCGTGGTTGCCCTCGCGCTCGAGGGCCGCGACCGTCCACTCGTATCGTCGCTGCACCCAGGCCCGGCGCGGGCCGCGAAGCTGCTCGCGCCAGCGGCCGAGGTGCGCCCGCTCGGCGGTCATCTCGGCGGCGAAGAACTGACGCGGCCCGGGCTCGTCCTCGAGCTCGAGGAAGCCGAGCAGCCGCTCGTAGGAGCGCTCGCGGTCGAACCCGACCAGATCCTCGAGGAGGACGACGTGGAAGCGCCGCGCCGGGATCGCGAACTCGGCGCCGTCCTCGCTTCCCCGGATGCCGCCCTCGATCGCCCGCAGCCGCTCCGCCCACCACCCGATCGCGGCGCCGACCCGCCCCGGACCCCAGGTCTTGCCGCTGACCGAGGCGGCGGAGTCGCGACCGTCGCGGAGCGCGTGGACGAAGCGGGCCTCGGGGAAGATGCGGAGCAGCGTCTGCGACGCGCGGACGTTGTGGGAGGACATCTCGACCAGCCCGGGCTTGCCGGCACGCTCGGCCACGGGAGCGAGGAGGTCGAGAAAGAGCCCGCGGCACCCGACGAGGGGATCATCGGCGTACGCCGCCTCGAAGCGCTCGAGCGCTGCGTCGAACTCGGAGCGACGCATGAGGTTGTAGAGCCCCCGGGGCTGGCCGTCGACGCGAACCCGGTGCCACCAGAAGCCGCGCAGCTTCGCGGTGAAGGAGCGCGCCGTGATCCGCCCCTCGAGCAGGTCGGGCAGGCCGAGCTTGTTGCAGTGGAAGCGGGCTTCGATCGGGACGTCGGCGAGGCGGCTGTGGCGACCGAGGAGCTGGGCGAGCGTGTGCGTGCCGGAGCGGCCCGTGCCGCCGATGAAGACGAGGCCGTCCCCGCGCGCGAGCGCACGCCCGCCGTCGCCTGCAGTGCCGTCCGTGCTCACGCGGGCTGGTGCTCGTATGCCCGCCGCAGCTCGGCCGCGCAGTGGAAGCTCTCGCGCTCGAGGCGGTCGAGCGCCTTCTCGTACTCGCGGGCCAGCGCCGCCTGCTGCTCGTCGTCGAGGCCGTCGCGCCAGCGCTCCCGGTGGGCGGCGGAGGCGCTCATCTCGCGCTCGAAGAACTCGCGCATCGCCGGCTCGTCGTCGAGCCCGAGGTGGTCGAGGATCTCGTCGTAGACGCGCTCGCGGTCGCCGTCCACGAGCTCGTCGAGGCTGACCGTGAGCAGGTGCCCGGGCGGCAGCTCGCGGACGCCGGCCTCGATCTTCCGCAGCCGCCCCTCCCACCAGCGGATGCCCTCGGAGCCGTCGCGCGGATGGCTCCGCTTCTGCCGCTTCGCGACCTTCGAGGACCCGGCGTCGCGGCCGTCACGGACGGCGTGGATCAGCTCACGATAGAGTCGCACGAACCGTGCCTCGCCGG
>CAZTGN010000272.1:1997-3234 GCA_964613275.1 uncultured Conexibacter sp.
GTCGGGGAAGAGGCGGATCAGCGTCGGGCTCTCGGCGATCGTGAAGCAGCTCATCTCGATCAGGCCCGGCTTGCCGGCCTCGGCGGCGACGGGCCACAGCAGATCGAGGAAGAGGTTGCGGCAGGCGAGCTCGAGGTCGGCTCCGGCCGTTCCCTCGAAGGCGGCGACCGCAGCGTCGAAGCGGTCGCGATCGACGATCTTGTGCAGGCCCCGGACCTTGCGGCCGAAGGCGATTCGCCGGGCGAGGACCGGCGCCACCTCGCCCGCCCGGATCCGCCGCCACCAGAACCGCTTCAGCTTGTGCAGGAACTGGTCCGGCGTCACCTGGCCGGAGAGCAGGTCGGGGAACCCCTGCGGGTTGACGTGGAAGCGGGCCTCGATCGGCACGCGCGCCCAGCGCGAGTGGTTGGCGATGAGCTGCGAGACGACGTGGGTGCCGGAGCGGCCGGTGCCGCCGACGAAGAGGAGCTCGGGGCTTCGGGGCCGCTCGGCCGCGAGATCGATCACGCCGCCGGCTCCCGCAGGTCGGGGCTCGCTGTGCGGCCGGGCACAGCCTCGGTGTCGAGTCCGGTCGTCATCGTGCTCGAGGGGCGGCGCGAAGCGCCACGAGGGGGGTCGCGAGCGACCCGCGGGAAAGACTAGTGGTCGCTAGCGGACGCCGTCGACGACGTAGGGCTGCTCGCCGGGCGCGATCAGGCCGAGCTTGCGGGCCTCGGCCATCACGGCGGCGTCGCTCTCGAGCGCCTTCGCCTTGCGGGCCAGCTCGGCGTTCTCGCTGCGCAGCTCGCCGAGCCGGGCGTCGGCGCCCTTCGACTCGCGCCAGCTCTCGAAGGCGTTCCACGTCGGGCCGACGTAGGAGGCGAGGACGGCGATCAGGACGAGGACGAGGACGATCCGCCCGAAGCGGTCCCAGCGGATCCTCGTGCCGCGCCGGCCGCGGCTGCCGCGCGCGGCGACGCGGGCGCGGTAGCGGGGCTGGGCGGCCGATGCCATCGCCGCTTCCTTCGGCGGGCCGGCCGCGTTCCCTGCAAGCGCCCGGCCCGCGGCGAGGAAGCGGTCAGCGGCCGCTGAAAGCGCTCAGCCCCGGGAAGCGGGCGGCGATGGGGCCGTGGCTGTGCTGCCAGTGGTGGTCGAAGGCCGCCTCGGAGAGGCCGGCCCTGCGCGTCAGGAGGCCGAAGCGGGCGATCATGGCGTTCTCTCCTTCACATTGATTCGATCTATGACCGGCTCCGCAGCG
>CAZTGN010000273.1:0-3212 GCA_964613275.1 uncultured Conexibacter sp.
TCTACTTCGGCCTCGGCCGCGCCCGCGTCGTCGGGCGCCTGACCGTGCGCTGGCCCGGCGGCGGCGAGACCCGTCTGCGCCGGGTCCGGGGTGACCGGATCCTGCGGATCTCCCGGGCCGGGCGACGAGTCGTGCCGCGATAGGCGGAACGGATCGCCGCTCGCTGCGGCGGTCGGCCGGGAGCGGCTCGTCCCCGTGGGGTTCGGATCGGCGATCGGGGCGTGACCCGCCCGCCGGCCCGACTCGTCAGACTGCAGCGCCGATGCGCGCAGTCCAGATCCAGGAGTTCGGAGGCCCCGAGGTGCTCGATGTCGTCGAGCTCGCCGAGCCCGAGGCCGGGCCCGACGAGGTCGTCGTCGAGGTCGCCCGCGCCGGCATGAACTTCGCCGACACCCACCAGCGCGAGAACGACTACCTCGCGAAGGCCGAGCTGCCGCTGATCCCCGGCGGCGAGATCGCCGGCCGCACCCCGGACGGCCGCCGCGTCGCCGCGATGCTCGTCAGCGGCGGCTACGCCGAGCGGGTGGCGGTGCCGCGGGCGGCGCTCGTTCCGATCCCCGACGAGGTCTCCGACGATCAGGCCGCGGGCGTCCTCCTGCAGGGACTCACGGCGTGGGCGCTGCTCAACGTCAGCGCCCGCCTGCGTCGCGGCGAGAGCATCGTCGTCCAGGCCGCCGGCGGCGTCACCGGCACCCTCGCCGTCCAGCTCGCGAAGCGGGCCGGCGCCGGCCGGATCATCGCGCTCGCCTCGACCGCCGAGAAGAGGTCGCTCGCCGAGCGGCTCGGCGCCGATGCGACGGTCGACTCGCGCGCCGCGGACCTCAAGGCGGCGATCCTCGCCGCCAACGACGGCGAGCAGGTCGATGTCGTGCTCGAGATGTCGGGCGGTGCGGCCTTCGACGCCTGCCTGTCGGTGCTGGCGCCGTTCGGCCGCCTGGTCAGCTTCGGAATCGCCTCGCGCGAGCCGAACGAGGTGATGTCGCAGAAGCTGATGCGGACGAGCCGCGCCGTCGTCGGGTTCTGGCTCGTCCACCTGCTGCGCCGGCCGGACCTGCTCGAGCGCGGCATCACCGAGCTGCTCGAGGCCGTCGCATCGGGCAAACTCGAGGTCGTGATCGGTCGCACCCATGCGCTCTCGGAGGTCGCCGAGGCCCACCGCGCCCTGCAGGGTCGCGCGACCCACGGCAAGCTGCTCCTGGATCCGTCGCGGTGACCGCCTTCCGGGACCTCGGCCTCGCCGAGGACATCATCAGGGCGCTCGACGAGCTCGGCTACGAGGAGCCGTCGCCGATCCAGGAGAAGGCGATCCCCGAGCTGCTCGGCGGCCACGACGTGATCGGCCAGGCACAGACCGGCACCGGCAAGACGGCCGCCTTCGGGCTGCCGCTCCTGCAGTACCTCGACCCCGGCAGCGACGAGACCCAGGCGATCGTGCTGACGCCGACGCGGGAGCTCTGCATCCAGGTGACCCAGGCCCTGCGCGCCTACGCCGAGCACCTCGACGTCAACGTCGTCGCGGTCTTCGGCGGCACGTCGGTCCGCGACCAGGCGGCTCGCGTCCGCACCGGCGCCCACGTCGTCGTCGCCACGGTCGGCCGGATGATGGACCTGATCTCGCGCGGGGCGCTCGTTCTCACCGGCGCCCGCTACGTAGTCCTCGACGAGGCCGACGAGATGCTCGACCTCGGCTTCATCGAGGACGTCGAGCGGATCCTGCGGATGTGCCCGAACGGCCGTCAGACGATGCTCTTCAGCGCGACGATGCCGCCGCCGATCGCCCGTCTCGCCGAGCGCTACATGTATGACCCGGTGACGATCTCGATCACGCCGAAGAAGCTGACGGTGGACGCGATCGAGCAGGCGTTCGTCGAGGTCGAGCCGAAGCGCAAGACCGACCGCCTCGTCGAAGTGCTCCGCGCCGAGGAGCCGGAGCAGGCGATCGTCTTCTGCCGGACCAAGATCGGGACCGCGCGCCTCGACCGGGCGCTGCGCGACCGCGGGCTGCGCTCGAAGGCCCTGCACGGGGACATGAGCCAGGGCCAGCGCGACGGCGTGATGATCTCGTTCAAGGAGCACAAGTCGCCGCTTCTGATCGCCACCGACGTCGCCGCCCGCGGGCTCGACATCGACCACGTGACCCACGTCATCAACTACGACCTCCCCAACAACAGCGAGATCTACGTGCACCGGATCGGCCGCACCGGCCGCGTCGGGCGCACGGGGCGGGCGATCACGTTCGTGACGCCGAAGGAGCGCGGCGAGATCGAGCGGATCGAGCGGGAGGTCAGGACCTCGATCGGCGAGTGGGAGCCGCCGGAGGAGCGGCTCGACCACGCGCCGCGACCGAAGCGCCGCCACGAGCGCCGCGGCTCGGGCGCGCCCGAGGCCGCCACGGAGCCCCCCGCCGAGACCGAATCGGAGCGGCCGGAGCCGCCCGGCAACGGTCACGTCAAGCTCTTCATCAACCGCGGCTCGCGCAGCGGCATCGACGAGGACGACATCCGCTGGGCGCTGAGCGAGGGCGCCGTCATCCCCGCCGACTCGATCCATGACGTCCGGGTGCTCGAGCGGTTCACCTTCGTCGATCTCGACGACCAGCAGGCGGAGAAGGCGCTCGACCGGCTCGACGGCACGAAGCTGAAGGGCAAGCAGATCCGGCTCGAGTACGCGAACGGGTAGGGAGCCCGTGGGGGCCGCGGCGAGGAGCCGTCCCGCGCCCGTCGTCGTGCTCGGTGCCGCCCTCGCGGCGGCGCTGAGCGGCGTCTATCTGATCTGGCAGCCGCAGCCGCTCGATCTCGCGGCCCAGGTGTTCCGGGCCGACCTCTGGGACCGCAACGGATGGGTCATCTACAACGACGCCTGGTACGGGGGCCACACGATCCCCGGCTACAGCCTCCTCTACCCGCCGCTCGGGGCGTGGATCGGGCCGGAGCTGCTCGGCGCGCTCTGCGCGGTGGTCGCAGCGATCGCGTTCGCCGCGATCGCCGTTCGTGCCTACGGCGAGCGGGCCTGGCTCGGCACCCTCTGGTTCGGCCTCGGCGCGACGGTCTCGCTGTACGGAGGCAGGACGACCTTCGGCCTCGGGCTCGCGCTCGGCCTGCTCGCGCTGCTGGCCCTGCAGCGCCAGCGGCCGTACCGGGCAGCGGCGGCAGCGGCCGCCGCGGGCCTGGCGAGCCCGGTCGCGGGCCTGTTCACGGCGCTCCGGCTTGCGC
>CAZTGN010000274.1:0-3204 GCA_964613275.1 uncultured Conexibacter sp.
CGTCACCCTGCACAACACCGGCAACTGGCTCTACGCCGAGGCCCTGCTCGGCCGGGCCGTCCCCGAGAGCCCGTTCTGGCCGGGCTCGATGGTGCTCGTCGGCGAGACCGGTCCGCCGCAGCTGGTCGAGGTGCTCGCCGACGTCGACCGCGAGGTCCTCGCGGGCCGCGCCGGCGCCCGCTGACGGCGCCGTTGACGGCGCCACAGGGCCGCAACCCCGTCCCGTCGCCGTGCGCCGCTGCGACTTCGACGGGAGCTCAGTGCCCGCCGGATCCGCCGGCGAGCAGCCGCAACGCGTGCGGGAGCGCCGGCGCGATCGCCTCTCCCGCCTCGGCGATCGCCTTCGGGTTGCCCGGGAAGTTGACGATCAGCGTCCGGCCGCGGATCGCGGCGGCGTTGCGGGAGAGCATCCAGTGCGGGGTGTGCTCGCGCGAGGCGAGCCGCATCGCCTCGGCGATCCCGGGCGCCTCGCGGTCGGCGACGGCGCGGGTCGCCTCCGGGGTCACGTCGTCGGGCGCGAAGCCGGTGCCGCCGGTGGTGAGGACGAGTCGGCAGCCCTCCTCGTCGCAGAGGCCGCGGAGCCGGTCGGCGATCAGCTCGCGGTCGTCGGGGAGCAGGTCGCGGACGACGACCTCGACGCCGATCGCGGCCGCGTAGTCGGCGAGGCGATCGCCGCTTTGGTCCCCCTCTCCCCCGCCGGCCGCCCGGGAGGAGCTGATCGTCAGCACCGCCGCCCGGGGCCGCTCGGCCGTCACCGCGCCCCGCCCATCCCCGGCAAGCGACGTCCTGTCGCGCGATGGGCGGCACCTCTCGTCGCTCGCCGGTCGGTACCGGCTCCGCGCGTGCCCGGGAGCCCCGGGTCGGCCGTCGCGGTCACCGGGCGCCCGGGGCGTTCCACTCGCCGCTTCTGCCGCCGCTCTTGCGGAGCAGGCGGACGCGCTCGATGACGACGCCGCGCTCGAGGCCCTTGACCATGTCGTAAACGGTGAGCGCCGCGACCGCCGCGGCCGCCATCGCCTCGATCTCGACCCCGGTTCGGCCGACGCAGCGGGCCTCGGCGGTGAGGACGACGAGCCCCGCCTCCGCGTCCACCTCGGCTCCGACGTCGGCGAAGCTGAGCGGCAGCGGGTGGGCCAGCGGGACCAGGGCCCCGGCCTGCTTGGCGGCAGCGATCCCGGCGAGCCGGGCCGGGCCGAGCACGTCGCCCTTGGGCCCGTCACCGGCGGCGACGGGGCGGGCGGGCGACGGCGCCAACCCGACGAGCGCCTCGGCGGCGGCGCGGCGCTCGCTCTCGGCCTTGGCGCCGACGTCGACCATCCGCGCCTCGCCGTCGGGGCCGATGTGGGTCAGGCCGGACTCGTGCCCTCCACCCATCGCGCCTCACCCCCCTCGATCTCGCGCTTCCAGATCGGCGCCTCGGCCTTGATCCGGTCGATCGCCTCACGGGCGCCGGCGAACGCCTCCCCGCGGTGGGCCGCGGCGACCGCGACGACGACGCTCGGCTCGCCCAGCGGCACCGCGCCGGTTCGATGCTCGGCGGCCGCGGCCTCGAGGCCATGACGCTCGCGGCAGTCGGCGAGGATCACGGTGATCCGCTCCTCGGCCATCTCCACGTAGGCCTCGTAGTCGAGGCTCTCCACCTCCCGGGTGACGCCCTGGAAGGTGACGATCGCGCCGCCGCCCGGCCGCCCGACGAGCGCGGTGACCCGCGCCGGATCGAGCGGCTCGCCGCTGACCCGGCCGTGGACGTCGGCGCCGCCGCCGCTGACCGGCGGGATCAGCGCGAGCTCGTCCCCGCCCCGGAGCTCGGTGTCGGCGGACGCGTAGTCGCGGTTGACCGCCATCGTCACCGGCAGCCGCTCGATGACGCCGGCGAGCGCGGGCTCGGCGGCGATGGCGGCGATGGCGTCGGCCACGGTGGCGCCGGGGGCGAGCTCGACCGCGATCCGGTCGCGGCCGGCGCGCTCGCGCAGGATCGCGAACAGGCGCACCTCGACGGTCATCGCTTCCACCACCCCGAGGCTAGCCATCCGGCGCCGCTCATCGCAAGAGCTCGACCGGAACCTCGGTCCCGGCGGCGAGCTCGTCGGCGCTCGCCGGCGCGAAGGCGAGCCCGTCGGCACCCAGCATCGAGGTGAGGACGTGCGATCCCTGCGGCCCGGTCGGCGTCGCCTCCCAGCCCGCCGCTCCGGCCTCGAGCCGGACCCGGATCGCCTCGGCGCGCCCGTGGGCCTTCGCGTAGCGGGTCGTCAACCGCGCCGTGACCCTGCTCGCAACCGGATCGGCACCCTGCATCGCAAGCAGCGCCGGGCGGGCGAAGAGCAGGAAGGTGACCATCGCCGAGACCGGGTTGCCGGGGAGGCCGAAGACCAGCGTCCCACTCGGTGCGAGGCCGAAGTACGTCGGCTTGCCGGGACGCAGGGCCACGCCCCAGAAGACCTGCTCGACGTCGAGCGCCTCGAGCGCCGGCCGGACGTGGTCGTGCTCGCCGACCGAGACGCCGCCGCAGACGACGAGCGCGTCCGCAGCGAGGCCGTGCTCGACCGCCTTGGTCGTCGTGCCGCGATCGTCCCCGATCACGGCCACCGACTCCACCGCCGCGCCGGCTTCGGTCGCAAGCGGCGGCACCGCGTAGGCGTTGGAGTCGTGGATCTGGCCGGGGCCGAGCTCGCGGTCGGGCTCGACCAGCTCATCGCCGGTGAGCACGACGGCGACGCGCGGTCGCCGCGCGCACTCGACGGCGGCGATCCCGCCCGCCGCCAGGGCTCCGAGCGCGGCGGCGCCGAGCCGCGCGCCCGGTGCGAGCAGGACGTCGCCGGAGCGGATGTCCTCGCCGGCGCGGCGGTTGTTCGCGCCGGGCTCCACCGCGGCAAGGGCGGCGACCACCTCGCCGCTGCGGTCGGTGTCCTCGACGCGGATGACCGCGTCGGCGCCGGCGGGGACCATCGCCCCGGTCGAGATCGCGATCGCCTCGCCCCGGCCGAGCTCGGCGGCGGCCGGCCGGCCGGCTCGCGACTCGTCGACGACCCGCAGCTCGCGAGGAGCATCCGGGCGGGCGCCCGCCACCTCGTCGACGCTGACGGCGAAGCCGTCCATCGCCGAGTTGTCGAACCCGGGCACGTCGACGTTGGAGACCGCTTCGCGGGCGAGGAACCGCCCGGCGGCGCCGCGCAGCGCCACGACCTCGCGGCCGGTCGGGCCGGT
>CAZTGN010000275.1:0-951 GCA_964613275.1 uncultured Conexibacter sp.
CCGGCGCGGCGCTCGCGGCGGCGCCTCGGCGGCGGCTCCTCCGCTCGAGCCGGGGGCGGAGCGCATCGACTCGGCGCTGAGCCCGGCGGCGGCCGCGGCCGGGCCGATCAGCGTCTCCCCCTCCCCGGCGGCGCCCTCGTCGGCGGTCTCGAGCCGGAAGAGGACGACGGTGATGTTGTCGCGGCCGCCGCGCTCGTTGGCCTCGCGGACGAGGCGCCGGGCGACGCGCTCGAGGCCCTCCTCGCGATCGAGGACGGCGGCGACGTCCTCGTCGTCGAGCATCGTCGTCAGCCCGTCGGAGCAGAGCAGGAAGACGTCGCCGGGACGGGCGCTGAACGTGAGCGTGTCCACGTCGACGGTCGGCTCCGGCCCGAGCGCCCGCGTGATCACCGAACGCTGCGGGTGCTCGGCGGCCTGGTCGCGGGTCAGCTTGCCCTGCCGGCGCAGCTCCTCGACCAGCGAGTGATCGTTGGTGATCTGTCGCAGCCTGCCGTCGCGGAAGACGTAGGCGCGGCTGTCGCCGACGTGGCCGAAGCTGATCTCGTCGCCGTGCACGAGCGCCGCGGTCAGCGTCGTCCCCATTCCGGAGCGTGAGCTGTCCCCCTGCGCGAGGTCGAAGATCTCGCGGTTGGCGTCCTCGGCGGTGTGCCGCAGCAGCTCCTCCGGCGTCGCCTCCGCCTCGTCGACGCGCTCGAACGCCGCCACCGCCATCCGTGAAGCGACCTCGCCCGCCTGCGCTCCGCCCATGCCGTCGGCGACGGCGAACAGCGGCGCCCGCGAGAAGTAGGAGTCCTCGTTGGCCTCGCGCTGGCGGCCGGTGTCGGTGAGCTGGGCGGCCTCGGCGATCCGCAGCATCAGGCCATGTCCCCCTCGAGGACGAGCTCGAAGCGCAGCACGGTGTCGCCGATCTGGATCTCGTCCATGTCGGACAGCGGCGCCTCGCCGCGGAGC
>CAZTGN010000275.1:961-1934 GCA_964613275.1 uncultured Conexibacter sp.
CTCGGCGCCGTTGAGATAGGTCCCGTTGGTCGAGTCCATGTCCTCGACCAGGTAGGTGTTGCCGCGGGTGTGGACGCGGCAGTGGATGCCGGAGGCGAAGCGGTCGGTGATCGGGACGTCGGCCTCCTCCGAGCGCCCGATCGTGACGCCGCCGAAGAGGTCGATCCGCTCGCCGGGGTCGAGGCCGCCGCCCTGCACGGCGACGAGCGTCGCGTCGGTCGCCGCCACCCGGCCGCCGGCGATCGCGTGCATGCCGGTCCCCTGCTCGGCGACCGCGCGGCTCCCGCGCAGGTCCTTGAGCGCGCTGCGGGCGATCACCAGCAGGAACAGGTAGAGGACGCCGAGGAAGGCGAACTTGAGCGCTACCGCGGCCGGCTCAGCGTCCATCGCGCGCAGCCCCGCGGGCATCGGGTCCGGTTCCGGGCGGGCCGGTCAATCTCAGTCACTGCTCGATGTCGAAGACGAAGGAGATCGTGCCGAGCGCCACCTCGTCACCGGGGGCGAGGCGCGAGGTGTCGACCCGGCGGTCGTTGACCTTGACGCCGTTGGTCGAGCCGAGATCGACGATCTGCCAGTCGCCGGAGTCGTTGCGGCGCAGCTCGGCGTGGCGGCGGGAGACGTTCTGGTCGTCGATCACGCAGTCGCACTCGCGCGAGCGGCCGAGCGTCGCGACCGGGCCCTCGAGGACGTAGCGGCGGTCGCGGAAGGAGACGATCGCCTTCGTCTGCGTGAGCGGGGCGGCGGGACGGCGGGACCCGCGCGGCTCCTTCTGCTTCGCGGGGGCCGAGTAGACCATCGTGTGCCCGTGCTGGCCCTGCTCGCCGCTGTCGCCCTTGCGGACAGGGGGCTTGACGAGCCGCGGCTGGATCCCGAACTCGCCGAGCCGGAGCCGGTCGTCGACCTCGATCTTCACCTCCGGCCGAGTCAGCAGCGCATAGTCCTGGCGCCGGGCGTGCTCGAGCAGGTAGGCGGA
>CAZTGN010000275.1:1944-3193 GCA_964613275.1 uncultured Conexibacter sp.
CGCGCATAGCCCTCGAGCCGCTCGTGGTCCTCGGGCGAGAGCCAGACCGTGTAGCTGTTGGGGGCATACGTCTGCGAGACCGAGGCGGTCTTGTGCGAGTCCATCTCCTTGGCGAGCTTGCGGGCGATCTCGACCGGCTGCACCTGGGAGCTGAAGGCGCGGCTGAAGACGCCTTCGACGAGGCCCTCGATCCTCGCTTCGAGATTGCGTAGAACGCTCATGGCTAAGTCCGCTCGTCGACCCCGGCCGCACCCTCCGGGCCCCCAATCGGGGCCTCAATGCTACGGCAACCCTGCGTGCGAACCGGCGCTGTGGAGGGCCGCTCGCACGTGCCTTGTCGCCGCCC
This sequence comes from uncultured Conexibacter sp., assembly GCA_964613275.1. Classification (GTDB taxonomy): domain Bacteria; phylum Actinomycetota; class Thermoleophilia; order Solirubrobacterales; family 70-9; genus RHKX01. The sequence goes on from CAZTGN010000275.1 coordinate 2,291, forward strand.
GCGTAGCCCGGATGCGCCCGTCGGCGAGCGGCGTGGCGGCGGGGGTGCGCGGGCGCTGCCGGTGCGCGGCCGTCACGCGCACCGGGCGCGGGGCGGCCGGGGCGGGGCGACGCGGGGGACTCTCCGCCCGCCGCCTGCGGACCGGGGCGGGGCGACGCGGGCGCAGATCGGGACGGCCGGCGCGGTCCCAGATCGCCCAGCCGGCGCTGACGAGCAGAGCCGGCGCGAGCAGCGGCGCCGTCGCACCGTCGCCGGCGGCGCCGAGGAGGGCGACGATCGCGCCCGCCCAGATCAGGCTGCCGACGGCGGCGCCGGCGGGCGAGGCGGCGTCGAGGAGGAGGCCGAGCAGGGTCGCGCCGCCGATCCAGGTGAGCGCGATCGCGATCGCCGTCGGCGTCAGCATCGATCCGATCAGGGCGTCCAGCGTCACCGGCCCGGACCCGGCCCAGCCGGCCGCGTCGGCGCCGAGCGGCGCCCCGAGCGCCCGTCCGGCGATGCCGCCGCAGACCACGACCCAGGCCCAGCCGAGGCCGGCGAGCACGGCCCGCTCGGCGACGCGCTCGCGCCGGGCCGCGACCGCGAGGAAGGCCGGGGCCGCGCCGACGAGGCCGAGCAGCGGTGCCAGCGCCGGCAGCAGCCAGTCGCGGACGCGATGGAGGACGAGGGCGGCCGGGGCGAGCAGGATCGCGAGGACGAGCGCGAGGCCGGGCAGGCCCGCAAGCGAGCCCAGCAGCGCCGCGGCGCCGGCGGCGAGCAGGACCGCGAAGGGGCGCGCCGGAACCCCCGGCGGGAGCGTGGCGACGCCGAGCGCCTCGGCCGGCGGCGGGACCGCGCGGTCGGGGTGAAGGGCGCCCCGGACCTCGGCCAGGGCCTCCCCGAGCTCGGCGAGCGCGGGGCGCTCCG
>CAZTGN010000276.1:0-1914 GCA_964613275.1 uncultured Conexibacter sp.
TCGATGTACTGGATCTCGACCGCGAGCCGCTCCGAGAAGGTCAGCTCACCGCGGCCGAACACCTGCATCGGACCGGTCACCCCGGGCTTGACGCTGAGCCGGACGCGCTCGGCGTCGGTGTAGCGCTCGACCACCTCGACCTGCTCCGGCCGTGGCCCGATGATGCTCATCTCGCCGACGAGGACGTTGACGAGCTGAGGGACCTCGTCGATGCTGAAGCGGCGCAGCAGCGCCCCCACCCGGGTCACACGCGGGTCGTCTCTGAGCTTGAACGCGGGCTCCTCGAGGCGGCCGATGTCGACGAGCTCGTCGAGCTTCGCCTCGGCATCGACCCTCATCGTCCGCAGCTTGTACATCCTGAACGGGCGCCCTCCGAGGCCGGCCCTGATCTGCGAGAACAGCACCGGCCCGGGGCTGTCGAGCTTGATCGCGACCGCGATCGCGACCGCGAAGGGCGCGAACAGGAGCAGGCCGAAGGAAGCGGCGGCGACATCGAGGAGGCGGCGGATCAGAAGCGACGAGCGCGAGGGGTCCCAGGTGTTGTACTCGAGGATCGGCAGGTCGGCGAGCTGGACGAACCGCTCCGAGGGAAGCGCCTTGCCGCGGAGGGGCGAGACGACGCTGATCTTCACCTGGCGGGCGCGGCAGAGGTCCTTGAGATAGCCGATCAGGTCCGCCTCGACCCCGGTTGCGGCGACCACGATCCGATCGACGCGGTCGGTCAGCTCCCCGAGCTCGCGCTCCCGCTCGCGGCCGGTGCCGAGCGCCGCGATCTCGCGGACGTCCGCGAGCTCGAGGTGCATCTCGCGGAAGAGCTCGATCTTGCGCTGCAGCGACGCCATCACCGGCCCGTCCCCGACGAGCCCGACGAGCTCGGGTGGCGTCAGCTTCCACCAGAGCCAGCGGGTCAGCGCCCGGAAGGCGGTCGCCGCGACGGCCGCCGCGATGAACAGGGCGACGCAGGTTCCGACGCCGAGGAGGCCGACCGGCGTCAACGACAACAGCAGCACCACGAGCGTCGCCGTCAGCGCGACCCAGGCGAGGATCGACGGCACCTCGTCGGCGGTCAGGTGGCGGAGGGCGCGGTGGTCGCGGTCGTAGAGGCCGAAGAGCTTCGCCACCAGCGGCCACAGCGGCACGAGCAGAAGGCCCCACAGCGTCCCGGTCGCCGGCACCGTCGCGATCGCCGTCGCGACGGTCGCCGCGGCAACGTCGGCCACGGCCAGCAGCCGGCGGCGGCGGGCGTCGCGCCACCAGCGCCCGTGCCGGCGTGCGGCGCGCAACGGCGCCACCCGGGCCGGGGCGTGGTCGCGGGGCTCGGTCGAGCCGCCGGCGACTGCCTCAGTGCCGGCCAGCTTCGGCATCAGGCGCGTCCCTCCAGCCGCACCCGCTGAGTGATCGGAATGGTGCCTGCATGCGGGACGAAGGATAGATGCCCGGGCCCACGTCACTGCGACGCCGGGGCGTAACGCTGGGTCGGATCGATCGAGACGCGCGGAACGACGAGCGGCGCCAGCTCCACCGCCCGCTCGGCGTAAGCGGTGAACGCGCCCTCGGCGCCGAGCTCACCGGCGATCGTCGAGGCGAGAAGCCAGGAGCGGAAGTCGTCCGGCGACAGCTCTATCGCCCTGCTCACCGCCACCCTGCCCGCTTCCACGTTCCCGGCCGCCTTCTCGACCTCGGCCAGCCGCACCCACGGCTCGGCCGCCCACGGCTCGACGGCGGCGGCGGTCCGGGCGGCCCGGGCCGCCGCCGCCAGGTCGCCGGCTGCGACGGCGTCCCTGCTGGCCTCGAGCCGGTCGGTGGCAACGGCGAGAACGCCACCCGCCCAGATCGCCGCGGCGGGGCGCACCGGGCCCCGCGCCCCCCCCCCCCCCCCCCGCACCCCCCCCCCCCCCCCGCCCCGGGCCGGCG
>CAZTGN010000276.1:1924-3190 GCA_964613275.1 uncultured Conexibacter sp.
GCAGCGCTCGCACGCTCGGTCGGCTCGCGGCGGCGGCCGGGTCGAGCGACCGACCCGTCAGCACCGCAGCGGCAACGAGGATCGGAACCGCGACGGCGGGCACGTTCCATGTCCAGTCGATGAGCACCCCGACGAGACCGGTCGCGACGAGGCCGAGGGCGGCACCCGCCGGCGGGTCGTCACGATTTCGCGCCCGCGGGATCCCGCCGACCGCCACGGCGACGAAGAAGGTGAGGAAGGCGACGACCCCGACCGGGCCGAGCTCGGCGAGGAGCTCGATCGGCTCCGAGTGCACGTCCCGAACCGGCGTCTCGAGGTTGCCGTGCCGGTTCCACCAGAGGCCGAAGCTGCCGGCACCGATGCCGCGGGCCGGATCGGCGGCGAACGCATCGATCGCCGTCGACCAGAACTGCGCCCGGCCGGAGCCCGAGACGGACAGCTGGTTGCCGCCGGCCGTCGCCTCCTTCCCCGACGTGACGGCGAAGTCGCCGGCGATCCTGCCCGGCCCGGCCAGCAGCACGGTCGTGACGACCGCGACCAGCGCCGCGGCGAGCAGGTGCCGCATCCGCAGCCCCGGGATCGGGCTCTTCCCGGCGCGTGCGACGAGCGGCGGCCCGCCCAGCGCCACCGCCAGGACCCCGGCGAGCAGGGCGCCGCAGACGATCAGCTCGGGGCGGCCCGGGGGCGAGCCGGGTCCGTCGAGGATCCCCGAGCCGAGGGCCGCGGCGAGGGCGGCGGGTCCGGTCGCCAACGTCGCGATCGTGATCGTGAGGACGGGACGGGTCCGGTAGCGCGCCGCGGCGATCACGACGAGGACGCCGATCGCGGCCGCGATCAGCGCCCCCCGCGAGGAGGTCATGTAGGCCGTGAGCAGGACCGGCGGAATGGCGGCGAACGCGAGCGCAACGCCCACGCGTCCACGCATCGACGACGCGAGCCAGACGAGCAGCGGCACCGCCATCGCGGCGATCGAGCCGAGGGCGTTCCAGTAGCCGACCGGGTAGCTGAGACGGCCCGCCGACGAGGGCATCGTGGCCACGAGCTGGGCGTCGCCGGAGCCGAGGCCGAGCAGGCGCCCGCCGAGCGCGAGCAGACAGACGACCACGAGCCCGACGGCGATGCCGACGAGCGCCGGGCGACCGCTGCCCGGGCGGAGGAGAAGCCCCGCCAGCCCGAAGCCGCCGAGGTAGGCGCTGAGCCTGACGGCGTCGGCGAAGCCCGTGTCGCGGTCGATCGACCAGCTGAGCGAGAGCGCCGCGAACCCGG
>CAZTGN010000277.1:0-3178 GCA_964613275.1 uncultured Conexibacter sp.
CTTCGAGGCGTAGAAGCCGAGCAGCGTGAACAGCGTCGCCCACAGGCCCGTGCCGAGGATGCTGTAGGGCGCGAGCTGGCGGTACGGCATCCTCGAGCTGCCGGCGACGAACGGCGCCAGCGCCCGCACGATCCCGATGAAGCGGCCGATCAGGATCGTCTTGCCGCCGTGGCTTGCGAAGTACTCCTCGACCTGCTTGAAGCGCTCCGGCGTGATCCGCAGCCGCGGACCGTGCCGGAGCACCCAGTCGCGGCCGAGGCGCTCGCCGAGCAGGTAGCTGCAGGAGTCGCCGAGGAAGGCGCAGAGCCAGACGATCCCGATCGTCAGCGTCACCGACGTAGCGCCCTGGCCGGCGACGGCGCCGGCGAGGACGACGACGGTCTCGCCGGGCGCGACGAGGCCGACGAACGCGCCGGTCTCGAGGAACGCGAGCAGGCCGACGATCACGTACGTCCACGAGCCGAGCGATCGCGCGACGTCGTCGAGCGCCCCCTGGATGTCGATGTCGGGCAGCGCCCGCTTGGCGAGCTGGTAGGCGACCACGACCGCGACCACGACCGCGATGACCTTGAGCCAGTCCTGACGGCGCCGTGGAAGCTCCAAGTCAGAGCCCCTCGACCGAGCTCGCGACGATCGCCTCGTGGCCGTCCGCGCGCAGCTCCGCGGCCGCGGCGACGGCCGCGTCGCGATCGGCGAAGACCCCGACCGCCGTCGGCCCCGAGCCGGTGACGAGCGCGACCGGCGCCCCGACCTCGGTGAGCAGGCCGAGCGCGACCTCGATCGACGGCCGCAGCGACAAGGCCGCCGGCGCGAGGTCGTTGACGAGCAGCGGCGCGTACTCGAGCGGGTGGGCCCCCGCCCGCGCCGCCGCCACGACCCGCGCCCGCACGGCAACCAGCTCCTCACGGCTGCGCGTCGTCCCGAGCCGATCGGCCTCGGCGTAGACCGCCGCGGTCGGCAACCCCTCGGGGTCGGGGATCAGCACCGCCGCGAACGGATGCGGGCGCGGCAGCGGCTCGATCTCCTCCCCGGCGCCCCCGACGAGGCAGAAGCGGGGATCGAGCTGCGAGCTGACGTCGGCCCCGAGCGAGCGGGCGAGCGCCGCGACCCGCTGTGGCGGCAGCGCTCCGCGGGCGAGCCGCAGCACCGCCGCCGCGTCGGCGCTGCCGCCGCCGAGCCCGGCGGCCAGGGGGATCACCTTCTCGACCTCGATCCGGATCGGATCGTGCGCCCAGCCGGCCGCCCGCAGCGCCGCCAGCGCCCGCGCCGTCAGGTCCGGCGCCTCGACGCCGGCGACGGCGACGCCGTCGCTCTCGGCCTCGCTCACGGTCAGCCGGTCGGCCAGCGACAGCGGCACGAACAGCGAGCGGATCTCGTGCAGCCCGTCGGCGCGGACCGGGCCGACGTACAGGCACAGGTTCAGCTTCGCCGGGGCGAAGGTCTCGAAGGCGCGGCTCACGTCAAGCGCTCCGCGAGCGCGAGGTGCTGCTCGGGCGCCAGCATCTCGGCCCTCACGCCCTGCGGCAGGCCGAGGGCGGCGAGCGCCTCCCGGGACGCCTGGCGAATCTCGCGCGAGCGCGGCCGCGGCGGCGGCCCGCCCGCCCGCGCGGCCTCCTGCTCGCGGCGGCGGGCGGCGAGCTCGAGCGAGCGCGGCAGCGCCTTGCGCCGGTGGGCGAACGCGTCACGGACGAGCCGCGCCGGCTCCGGACCGATCGCCGCGCGGCGACGACGCAGCGCCAGTACCGCCGAGTCCACCCGCGGCCGCGGCGTGAACACGGCGGGATCGACGGCGCGCAGCATCCGCACCTCGCAGGCGAGCTGGACGAGCACGCTCGGCGATCCGTAGGAGCGCGACCCCGGACGCGCCCGCAACCGCTCGGCGATCTCGCGCTGGACCATCACCGTCCAACGCGCGAGCGAGGGCAGCTCGGCGATCGTGCGCAGGATCATTGGGGTCGCCACCGCGTAGGGAAGGTTGGCGACCATCGCGGTCGGAGCGGGCTCGAGCGCGCCCAGATCGACCCGCATCGCGTCGCCCCAGACGACGGCGACTCCCTCGTGCTCGGCCTCGACGCGCCCGAGCGCCTCGCGCAGGCGCTCGTCGATCTCGATCACGTGCAGCTTCGCGACGCGTGCGGCGAGCCGCTCGGTCAGGACGCCCTCGCCGCCGCCGACCTCGAGCACGACGTCGCCCGGGGCGAGCGCCGCATCGGCGACGATCGCCTCGAGCAGGTTCGGGTCGGCGAGGAAGTTCTGCCCTAGCCTGACCACCTGAACAGCCTCGCCGCGTTCCCGGTGACGATCGCGTCGAGCCGCTCGTAGCCGATCCCGCGGGCCTCGGCCACGACCTCGGCGGTGTGGGTCACGTTCGCCGGGCTGTTCGGCCTGCCCCGGACCGGCTGTGGCGCCAGGTAGGGGCTGTCGGTCTCGACGAGCAGGAGCCGGTCGGGAACCAGCGCCGCCGCCTCGCGCAGCTCTCCGGACCGCGGGTAGGTGACGTTGCCGGCGAACGAGACGTGCCAGCCGCGCCCGGCGGCCTCCTCCGCCCGCTCCGGCGTCGCCGAGAAGCAGTGCAGGATCACCTCGACCCCCTCCGCCTCGGCGGCGAGCAGCTCGTAGCAGTCGGCGACGGCGCGCCCGGAGCCGGGGCCGGCCGCGTCGCGGACGTGGATCACGAGCGGCAACCCGGTTCGCCTGGCGATGCCGATCTGGGCCTCGAAGGCGCGCACCTGCGCCTCCTCCGACGCCCGGTCCCGGTAGTAGTCGAGCCCGGTCTCGCCGATCGCGCGGACCACGTCGTCGGCGGCGAGCTCCTCGATCACGGCGGCCGCCTCGTCGTCGAAGCTCTCGGCCGAGTTGGGGTGGTGGCCGACCGCGGCGAACACCTCGGGATGCTCGCGGCCCGTGCGCACCGCCTCGCGGTTCGACTCGGCGTCGAGCCCGATCGTGAGGATCCGCTCGACCCCGACCCGGCGCGCCGCGGCGACGAGCTCGGCGTCGGGCGGCTCGCAGACGCCGAGATGGGCGTGGCTGTCGATCATCGCGCCAGTCTACGAGCCACCAACGCGCAGTCGAGCAGCCCAGGGGGCTGCGAGTCGCGCGGTCACCCGGGAGGGCCGTCGGGGCGTGAACCGGCGGCCCGGCGCAGGCGAGCAGCCCGGCGGGCGGCGGGTAGCGC
>CAZTGN010000278.1:0-3136 GCA_964613275.1 uncultured Conexibacter sp.
GGTGTTCGCGGCGGCGTCATGAGCACGTTCAGCGGCGTCATCACCGCGATGGCGACGCCCTTCGACGAGCGCGGCGAGGTCGACCACGCGGCAGCCGGCAGGCTCGCCGCCCACCTGCTCGCCAACGGCTCCGACGGGCTCGTCATCGCCGGCACGACCGGCGAGGCCGCCACGCTCAGCGACGCCGAGCAGATCGACCTGCTGCGGGCGGTCCGGGCCGAGGTCGGGGAGGCGGCGCTGCTCGTCTGCGGCAGCGGCACCAACGACACCCGCCACTCGATCGCGCTGACGCGGGCGGCCGATGCCGCCGGCGCCGACGCGATGCTCGTCGTCACGCCCTACTACAACAAGCCCAACCGGGCGGGGATCAGGGCGCACGTGGAGGCCGTGGCGGCCGCGACCGGCAAGCCGATCATCGTCTACAACATCCCGTCGCGGACGGTCGTCAACGTTCCGCCCGATGATCTCGCCGAGCTCGCGGCGATCGACAACGTCGTCGCCGTCAAGCAGGCCAACGACGCCGAGCTCGGCCCGGTCGAGGGCCTCGAGGTGCTGGCGGGAAACGACGGCGTCTTCCTCCGCTGCCTCGAGGTCGGCGGCACCGGCGGCATCACCGTCGCCTCGCATCTGGTCGGGCCGCGGATGGCGGCGATCCACGACCGATTCCGGGCCGGCGATCGCGACGGGGCGCGCCAGATCGACGCCGGGCTGCAGCCGCTCTACGAGGCGCTCGCGGTGACGACGAACCCGATCCCGCTCAAGGGTGCGCTGCAGCTGGTCGGCCTCTGCTCGGAGCGGGTGCGGCTGCCGCTCGTCCCGCTCGATGACGGCCAGCGCGCCGTCGTCCGCACGGCGCTCGAGCGGGTCGGGCTCGAGGTCGTCGCGTGAGCGGCAAGCTGCGGATCCTGCCGTTGGGCGGGCTCGGCGAGATCGGCAAGAACATGACCGTCGTCGAGTACGGCGGGCGGATCGTGATCGTCGACACCGGGTTGATGTTCCCGACCGCGGAGATGCTCGGGATCGACCTCGTCCTGCCCGACTTCTCCTACCTGCGGGGGCGGATCGACGACATCGAGGCGATCGTGCTCACCCACGGACACGAGGATCACGTCGGCGCGCTCCCCTACGTGCTGCGCGAGATCGGGATCCCGCCGGCGATCCACGGCGGGCGGCTGACGGTCGGCATGGTCCGCTCGAAGCTCGAGGAGCACAAGCTCAGGGACGTGCCGCTGCGCGACCTGCAGCCCGGCGAGACGGTCAGCGCCGGCGAGTTCGGGATCGAGCTGATCCACATGTCGCACTCGATCCCCGACGCCTGTGCGGTCGCGATCACGAGCCCGGTGGGGACGATCATGATCACCGGCGACTACAAGTTCGACCAGACCCCGGTCGACGGCAGGCCCGCCGACTTCGCCCGCCTGGCGCGCCTCGGCGACGAGGGGCTGCTCTGTCTCTGCGGCGACTCGACGAACGCCGACCGGCCGGGCGTGGCGACGTCGGAGGCCAGCGTCGGCCCGGCGCTGCTCGAGGCCTTCTCGCATTGCGAGGGGCGGATCATCGTCACCTGCTTCGCCTCGAACGTGCACCGCGTCCAGCAGGTGGTGGACGCAGCCGAGAAGCTCGGCCGCAAGGTCGCGCTCGTCGGCCGCTCGATGCGCAAGAACTTCAACATCGCTTCGAACCTCGGGCTCGCGAGCGCGCCCGACGGCCTGCTGATCCAGCCGCGCGAGATCGAGGACCACCCGGACGAGGAGGTGGTCGCGATCTCGACCGGCAGTCAGGGCGAGCCGCTCTCGGCGTTGCGGAGGATGGCTTACGGCGAGCACCGCGACGTCGAGCTCCACTCCGGCGACACCGTCGTCTTCTCGGCGACCCCGGTGCCGGGCAACGAGCGCTCGGTGAACGAGACGGTCGACCGGATCTTCGAGATCGGAGCGCGCGTGATCACCGCGGCCGACGCGCCGATCCACGCCTCCGGGCACGGTTACCAGGAGGACATGAAGCTGATGCTCAACCTGACCCGCCCGCGCTACGTGATGCCGGTGCACGGCGACTACAAGCGGATCCGGCTGCACGCCGAGCTCGCCGAGTCGGTCGGCGTCGAGCCCGACCGGATCTTCCGCTCGCGCAACGGCGTCCCGCTCGAGATCGACGCCGACGGCGCCCGGCTCGGCGACGACGTCGGGGCCGGCATGATCTTCGTCGACGGCCTCGAGCTCGGCGAGCCCGACGACGCCGCGCTACGCGACCGCCGAACCCTCTCGGCCGACGGGCTCGTGATCGTGGTCGCCACGGTCTCGATCGAGGACGGCGAGGTCGCGGCCGACCCCGAGATCAGCTTCCGCGGCGTCCCGATGCCGTCCGGTGAGAGCCCGGACCGCCTCGTCGACGAGCTCGCCGAGGTCGTCGAGGACAAGCTCGAGGAGGCGCTCCGCGGCCACGCCCGCGAGCCGGCCCTGATCCGCCAGGACGTCCACGACGTGGTCGCGACCTTCGTCTACGAGCGGCTCAAGCGCCGCCCGATGGTCCTGCCGGTCGTGATCGAGGTGTAGGGGCCCCGGCGGAATGCTCCGCCTCGCGCCGATCCCGCCCGCCGCTCACCGCAACGAAGAACCCGCCGGATCAGGGAGGGAGATCCGGCGGGTTCGCAATTGGCTCAGGCTGGCCAATCAGGTGCCGCACCGGTCGGCATATGGGGGAGGACCGGGCGGCTGTTGTCTCGTCCGCAGGGAATGTTCGGCCTCGTCCCTAAAGGCCCTCTCAAGAATCGGAAAGAGTTTGCTCAACTCCCGGAAGCAGCGCGAGCGGCAGCCGCACCTCGAAGCGGGCGCCGCCGCCCTCGGCGCCGCTCGCGCTGACCGTGCCTCCGTGGGCCAGGGCGACGGCGCGGACGATCGAGAGGCCGAGGCCGGTTCCGGTGCCGTTCCGGGAGCTCCGGTCGGCCGGCCCGTCGCCGCGAACGAAGCGGTCGAACATCTGGTCCTCCATGCCCGCCGGCAGGCCGGGGCCGTCGTCGCTGACGCTGAGCAGGACCGAGTCGCCTCGCCCCTCGACCCGGATCGCGACCGCGGGGCCGGCGGGCGGGTGGGGGAGCGCGGTGTCGAGCAGGTTGAGGGCCCACCGGTGGAGGGCGGCC
>CAZTGN010000279.1:0-3112 GCA_964613275.1 uncultured Conexibacter sp.
CGAGCACAACGACCACAAGGTCGAGCGCGGCGCGCTCGCGATGCCCAACGCCGGCCCGAACACGAACGGCTCGCAGGTCTTCATCGTCACGATCGCCGCGGCCGACTGGCTCGACGGCAAGCACACCGTCTTCGGCCGGGTCGTCTCCGGCATGGAGGCGGTCGATGCGATCGAAGGCGCCGAGACCGGACCCGGCGACCGCCCGGTCGAGCCGCAGGTGATCACGGGCATCGAGCTGGACTGAGGGTCGTTCCCCGCCGGTCGGCCCGGGACACGGGCCGCCGGGCGCCCGCCGCTTCGCGGCGGGGTCGGGTGGAGCGCCGATCGTCCCGCAACCCGGCCCTCCCCTCGGGTGCCTTCAGGCCCCGCTCGCTGGTCGGGGTTCATCACGCGGCCGCCTCGGCCGCCAGCTGCCCGCAGGCGGCGGCGATGTCGCGGCCGCGGGTGAGACGGACGGTGGTCGGGACGCCGCGGGCGATCAGCGTGCCGCGGAAGGCGGCGATCGCATCCGGCGCGGAGCCGGCCAGATCGCCCGGGGTCGGGTTGAAGGGGATCAGGTTGACCTTGAAGGCCTCGCGCGGCTTCAGGACCTCGGCGAGGACGAGCGCCTGGTCGGGATCGTCGTTGACGCCGGCGAGCATCAGGTACTCGATGTAGACGCGGCGGTTGCGGGCCTCGTGCCAGCGCCGGCAGGCGGCGATCGCCTCGGCGAGCGGATAGCGGTCGTTGACCGGCATCAGCGAGCTGCGGACGTCGCCCTCGGCGGCATGGAGGGAGAGGGCCAGTCGTACCCGGGGCCCCTCGGTCGCGAGGCGTTCGATCCCCGGAACCCAGCCGACGGTCGAGATCGTCGTGTGGGCGGTCGAGATCCCGACCCGCGGCAGGCGCTCGCAGGCGGCGATGACGGCGTCGAGGTTCATCAGCGGCTCGCCCATGCCCATGAAGACGGCGTGATCGACGGGCCCGCGGCGGCGGAAGTGAAGCGCCTGGTCGAGGATCTCCGACGCGGTCAGGTTGCGGCCGAACGCCATCCGGCCGGTCGCGCAGAAGCTGCAGGTCAGAGGGCATCCGGACTGGCTGGAGAGACAGATCGAGCGGCGGCCGTCGCGGTAGCTCATCAGCACCGTCTCGAGCGGTCGCCCGTCGGCGGTCCCGAACAGGACCTTGCGCGTGCCGTCGACCGAGGTCGCCTCCCGCGACACCTCGAGCGTCGAGATCGGCAGCTCGGCGGCGAGCGCCTCGCGCAGCGCCTTCGGCAGGTTCGTCATCTCCGCGTAGGACCGGCCGCCGGCGGCGAGCCACTCCCAGACCTGGGCGGCGCGGAAGGCGGGCTCGCCGCGGTCGGCGAGCAGCTCGTCGAGTCGGCTCAGATCCATGGCTGGGAGTCTGGCACCACGGCGGTAGGCGTCCCGACGATCGGCCCGGGCCGTCCGGCGCCCGAGCCGGCGGAACCGCCGGCGCCAGCGCGAGACCCGATCAGCGCTCGCGGCGCTCCCAGAGCTCGATGAAGCCGACATCGGCGAAGCCGAGCCGCTCGTAGACCGGGGCGCCGGCCCCGCTCGCCTGCAGGCTCGCGGTCCGGGCGCCGCGCCGGGCGGCGGCGGCGAGCAACCCGCTGACCAGCCCGCCGGCCAGGCCGCGCCCACGGTGATCGGGAAGCGTCGCCACCGCGGTCACGCAGGCATCGTCGCCGCGCTCGAGCACGGCGGCGCAGGCGACCGGCTCGCCGCCCGCGAGCGCCAGCGCGGCGTCGGCCTCGACTGCGGGCTCGGAGTCCATCGCCGCCGCCCAGCCCGCGCCCTCGATCCCGTAGGCGCGGTCGTTGATCGGCCCGATCGTCGCCATGTCGCCGACGGCGGCATCGACGCCGTCGGGAAGCGACGCCGGCCGCAGATCGTCGAGATCGAGGGCCATCGAGCGCGGCGCCGCGTCGAGCACGTGGCCGCGCTCGGCGAGGAGCGCCGCCGTCTCGCGGTCGCGATCGGGTACCCAGCCGGTCCAGGCCCGGACCGCGGCGCCACGGTAGATCGCATCGAGGTCGTCGAGCGCGGCGGCGAGGGCAGCGGTGCCCGCGGCCGCCACGGAGTTGAAGATCGAGCGCTCCGGGGTGGCCGGCGAGACGCTCGCCAGCACGCCGGGCATGCGCACCACCGAGCTCCGCTCCGAGCAGCCGCCGAACAGCTCGATCTCGGCCTCGACCCCGTCGATCACCCGCTGCCGCAGCTGCTCGCGATCCACGCGGCGACCGTAGCGGTACGCCGTTCAGACGTAAAGGGCGGCGGCGCGACCGGCGGCGGCGCCGTAGGAGCCGCCGAAGAGGATCGCGTGGACCAGCAGCGGCTGCAGCTGCCAGAGCGCGACGCGCTCCTCGTATCCCGGCGCGAGTGGAAGGACCTCCCCGTAGGCGGCGAGCGTCCGCCCGGAGACGGTCCCGAAGAGCCGCAGCATCGCCAGATCGATCTCGCGGTGGGCGCCATGGGCGGCCGGGTCGATCAGCCACGCGGAGCCGTCCGCCGCGGCGAGCACGTTGCCGCTCCAGAGATCGCCGTGCACCCGGGCCGGCGGCTCCGGCGGGCCGGCGATCTCGTCGAGCCGCTCGACGGCGCGGTCGATCGCGGCGCTCGCGGACCCGTCGAGGCGGCCGTGATCGCGCGCGGCCGCCGCGAGCCGCTCGATGCGCTCGCCGTAGATCCGCGGCCACGACGCCCCTACCTCGGCCGAAGCGGTCGGCAGCTCGGCAACCCCGAACCGGAGGGGCTCCCCCTCCGGCGCCCCCGGCGGCAGCGCGCCGAAGCCGGGCGCGCCGGCGGCGTGGATCCGGGCGAGCCCGGCGCCGAGGCGCTCCTCGCCGGCGCGGTCGAGCCGGCCCTCATCGACCCACTCGAGGACGAGGCCGCGAACGCCGCCCCCGTCGACGACCGCAAGCGCCGCCGGGACCGGGAGCCCGCCGGCGACCTCGCCGAGCCAGGCGAGCCCCGCCGCCTCGAGCTCGTACTCGCCGGCGGGCGCCCCGGCGCGGCACTTGAAGAACGCGGCCCGGCCGTCGGCGAGCTCGAGCCGGAAGGCCTCGTTGATGTCGCCGCCGGCGACGCGGCGGGCCCGCTCGACGCCG
>CAZTGN010000280.1:0-3094 GCA_964613275.1 uncultured Conexibacter sp.
GCTCTACCGCACCTCAAACGACAGCCCGATCGTGCGTGCGCTGATCGACGCCTCGGAGGCAGGCAAATCGGTTACCGCGCTGGTGGAGTTGAAGGCGCGCTTCGACGAGCAGGCGAACATCCGCTGGGCGAAGAAGCTCGAGCAGGCCGGGGTCCACGTCGTCTACGGCATCCCGGCCCTGAAGACGCACGCGAAGTGCATCCTGATCGCCCGCCGCGAGGGCGACGGCGTCCGTCACTACGCGCATGTCGGAACCGGCAACTACAACCCGCGGACCGCGCGGCTGTACACCGACCTCGGCCTGTTCACGGTCGATCCCGAGATCTGCTCCGACATCGCCGAGATGTTCAACTACCTGACCGGCTACGCGCGGCCGCAGAACTACCGCAAGGCGCTGATCGCGCCGTTCAACCTCGCCGAGGAGCTGATCGCCGAGATCGACCGGACGATCGCCGCCCACTCGCCCGGGCGTCCGGCGCGGATCCGGATGAAGATGAACTCGCTGCTCGACCCGCGGACGATCAGGGCCCTCTACCGGGCGTCGCAGGCCGGCGTCGAGGTCCAGCTCAACGTCCGCGGCATCTGCGCGCTGCGGCCCGGTGTCGAGGGCGTGTCGGAGAACATCGAGGTGGTCTCGGTCCTCGGCCGCTTCCTCGAGCACTCGCGGATCTACTGCTTCGAGCGTCCCGACGGAACCAGTATCTACACTGGCTCCGCCGACCTGATGCCGCGCAACCTCTACAACCGCGTGGAGCTCGTGATCCCGGTCGAGGACGAGGCGGTCCGCCAGGAGCTGATCGCGATCCTCGACCTCAGCCTCGGCGATCACAGCGGCGCCTGGACGCTCGACGCCGAGGGCGAGTGGGTGCGACGCCGCCCGGCGCCGGGGGCTGCAGCCGATGACGTGCAGGCGACGATGATCGAGCGCAGCACCGCCCGCGCCGCCGAGGCGCTGCAGACGCTCTAGGCAGGAGCGGCGAAGCCCGGATGCGACACGACGCGCACGGATACTGGATCGAGGAGGCCGGTCTCGAGGGCTCGCCGTCGCTGCCGACGCTCGCCGCCGACGCGAGCGCCGACGTCGTCGTCGTCGGCGGCGGCTACACGGGGCTGTGGGCGGCGTGGTGGCTGAAGCGGCAGGAGCCGGACGTCCGGGTCGTCCTGCTCGAGACCGATCGCTGCGGCTTCGGACCCAGCGGCCGCAACGGCGGCTTCGTCAACTCGATGTCGTTCAGCCTGCCGACCCTGCGGCACCGCTTCGGCGACCGCGCCGCGATCACGATGGCCCACGCCGGCGACGCATCGGTGCTCGCGATCAGGGACTTCTGCTCCGAGCAGGACGTCGATGCGTGGTTCGTCCACGGCGGCTACCTGCAGGCCTCGACCGCGCCTCACTTCGACGGCTCCTGGGACCCGGTCGTCGCCGCCTGCGCCGAGCTCGGCGAGGAGGGGCGCATCGAGGTCCTCGACCGCGAGGCGGTCCGCGCCCGCTGCGACTCGCCGCTGTTCCGCTGCGGCGCCTTCTACCCGATGGGGGCCACCGTCCATCCGGCGCGCCTCGCGGCCGGCCTTCGCGATCGCGTCCTCGCCGCCGGGGTCGAGATCCACGAGCACACCCGGGTCGATGCGCTGAGCGAGCGCGACGGCGGGGTCGTCGTCGAGACCCCCGGTGGGCGCGTCCACGCCGGCGCGGCGGTCCTCGGCGCCGGCGGCTCGCTGCTCCGCTTCCGGCCGCTGCGGCGGTCGTTGACCGTGACCTCGAGCCACATGGTGATCACCGAGCCGGTGCCCGATCTGCTCGAGGAGATCGGCTGGACCGGCGGTGAGTGCATCACCGACTCACGCCACATGATCCATTACTTCCGGACCACCCGGGACGGCCGCATCGCGTTCGGCTGGGGCGGCGGCCGGATCGTCCGCGGCGCCAACGTCCACGGTCGCGCCGAGATCGACCCGGACGTGACCACCGCGGTGCTCGAGCACCTGCACCGCTTCTTCCCGCAGCTCGAGGGGCGACCGCTCGCGCACGCCTGGGGCGGGCCGATCGATGCCTCCCCGACGCACCTGCCGGTCGTGCGAACGGTCGGCGAGCACAGCTTCGCCGGCTTCGGCTACACCGGCCACGGCGTCGGGCCGTCGCAGATGGTCGGTCGCGCGCTCGCGTCGATGGCGCTCGACCGCCGCGACGAGTTCACGGCCCTGCCGATCGTCGACCCGCCCACGGTCAGCGTCCCTCCGGAGCCGTTCCGCGTCGCCGGCGGGGCGATCATCCGCCGCGCGATCATCAGCAAGGAGACCGCGGAGGAGCAGGATCGCGCCCCGGGGCCGATCGCCAGGATCCTGAGCGGGATCCCGGAGCGGATCGGCATCCACGTCGGCCGCTGATCGGGCAAGGGATCGGCGTCCCGGCGGCGAAGAGGGCGCCGCTGGGAACGATTCGACCGCGATCGAGGAGCTGACGATGGAAGGAAGTCCGATGAGCACGCCGGAGGGGCGCGAGGTCCTGCGCGGGCTGTCCAGGTTCTGGTGGCTGTGGCTGGTGTTCGGGATCGGCTGGGTGGTGATCGCGCTCGTGATCCTCCAGTTCGACGACGCCTCGATCACGACCGTCGGCATCCTGATCGGGCTGATGTTCTTCGTCAGCGGCATCCAGCAGTTCGCGATCGCGGCGATGGTGGAGCGGGGCGGCTGGCTGTTCGGCCTGTTCGGCGTCCTCTTCTTGATCGCGGGCATCGTCGCGTTCATATCGCCCGAGAACACCTTCGCGGCGATCGCCGACATCCTCGGCTTCCTTTTCCTGATCGTCGGGATCTTCTGGATCGTCCAGGCCTTCACCGAGCGTGAGGAGAACGACGTCTGGTGGCTCGGGCTCGGCGCCGGGATCCTGATGGTGATCCTCGCCTTCTGGACCGGCGGCCAGTTCTTCATCGAGAAGCAGTACACGCTGCTCGTCTTCGCCGGCATCTGGGCGCTGATGTCGGGCGTGACCGACATCGTCCGCGCCTTCCAGGTCCGCAAGCTGAAGGACGTTTAGACGACCCCCGGCGGAATGCTCCGCTGCGCGTCCGCTTCCGCCGGACCGTCGGCGGGGCCG
>CAZTGN010000281.1:0-3091 GCA_964613275.1 uncultured Conexibacter sp.
ACGAGCTCTCCTACGACCTCGCCCACGCCGCCCAGGCGCGTGGCGAGATCGACCTGATCTGGGGCGCGACGCTGACCCGCGCCGTCTCGCTCGCGACCCGCCGCTTCGGCTCCAACTTCCTCTCGGTCGGCCGCGTCCAGAGCCCGACGCTGCGGCTGATCGTCGAGCGCGAGCTCGAGCGCCGCGCCCACGTCCCCAAGCCCTACTGGGAGGTCTTCGCCAAGTTCGCCCACCCCGACGGCTCCTTCGAGGCGCACCACAAGACCGACAAGTTCTGGGAGAAGCCGGAGGCCGAGGCGGCGCTGGCGGCGACCGACTCGCCCGGGGTCGTCACCGAGCTGACGAAGCGGCGCAACACCCGCAAGCCGCCGGCCCCCTACAACACGACGGCCTTCGCCACCGACGCCTCGAGCCGGCTCGGCATCCCCCCCTCGCGGGCGATGCGGATCGCCGAGGACCTCTACATGGACGGGTTCATCTCCTACCCGCGCACCGACAACACCGTCTACCCGGCCTCGCTGCCGCTCCGCGAGCTCGTCGCCTCGCTGGTCCGGATCCCCGAGTTCTCGGCCGCGTCGGGCCTGCTCGACGGTGATCTCGTGCCGACGCGCGGCAAGAAGGAGACGACCGACCATCCGCCGATCTACCCGACCCAGGCGGTCTATCCGAACGCGCTCGACGGCGCCCACCGCCGCGTCTATGAGCTGATCGCGCGTCGCTTCCTGGCGACCTTCAGCCGGCCGATGATCACCGAGTCGGCGCGGGCCGACATCGAGGCCGGCTCGGAGTCCTACTTCGTCCGCGGATCGATCGTCGTCGACCCCGGCTACGCCGCGATCTACACCTACGCGCGCTCCGCCGACTCCGAGCTGCCGGCGCTCACCGACGGTCAGAAGCTCGACCTCGACGGCGCTCCGTGGCTGGTCGACAAGGAGACGCAGCCGCCGGCCCGGATCAGCCAGGGGAAGCTGCTCGAGATGATGGAGGAGCTCGGCCTCGGCACGAAGGCGACCCGGCCCGACATCATCCAGAAGCTCTACGACCGCGGCTACGTCTTCAACAACCCGCCGGAGCCGTCGGAGACGGGGATCGCCATGTACAGGGCGTTCAAGGAGCACGTGCTGCGGATGGCGACCCCGGAGATGACCGCCGAGCTCGAACGGGACATGGACGAGATCGCCGCCGGCAAGACGTCGCGCGAGAGCGTCCTCGAGATCAGCCGCGAGATGCTGCACGGCACCTACGACGACCTCTTCGCCCGGCGGGAGGACCTCGCGAAGGTGATCTGGGCGGGGATGGACGAGGACAAGTTCATCGGCCCCTGCAAGGTCTGCGAGGAGGCCGGCCGCGCCCGCGAGGACGGCTCGCCGAACCGGCTGCGGATCATCGAGATGCGCGGCGGCAAGCGCTTCGTCGGCTGCGAGGGCTACAACCGCGACGACCCCGACGACCCGGACTCCTGCACCTTCTCGCGGCCGCTGCCGGGTCGCGGCTACGAGCTCTGGCGGCTCGAGGAGCGCTGCTCGATCTGCGGCGAGACGCCGCGGCTGAAGGTGAAGGGCTTCCGCGGCCGTCCCTGGAACCTCTGCCTGAACGACGACTGTCCGTCGATGGTCGAGATGCGCGAGAAGCGGGCCGAGCGCGAGAGGGCGAAGGAGGAGGCCGCCAAGCGCAAGGCGGAGGCCGGCGCGGACGCCGCCTCCGGTGCGAACGGCAAGGGCCGCGGCGGCCGCAAGAAGCCGCCGACGACGACGACGACGCGGACGAAGCGGGCGCGAGCGTCCAGCGCCTCGAAGCCGGCCTCACGCACCCGCTCGGGCTGAGCGCCCGCCCGCGGCAGTGTTCGTCACCCTCGAAGGAGTCGACGGCGCCGGCAAGAGCACGCAGGCGCGGCTGCTCGCCGCGGCGCTCGGACCCGAGACGCTGCTCTTGCGCGAGCCCGGCGGCACGCCGGCCGGCGAGCGCCTCCGCGAGCTGCTCAAGGACGCCGACGTCGAGCTGACGCCGCGGGCGGAGCTGATGCTGTTCTGCGCGGCCCGGGCGGAGCTCGTCGAGCGCGTGATCCGCCCGGCGCTCGCCGCGGGCCGCGACGTCGTCTGCGACCGCTTCGTCGATTCGACCGTCGCCTACCAGGGCGGCGCGCGCGGGATCGACCGCGGGCTGGTCGGGACCCTCAACGCCGCGGCTGTCGGCGACTGCATGCCCGACCGCACGATCGTGCTCCGGCTCGACGGAGCGATCGCCGCCGGCCGCGCCGCCGGCCGCTGCAAGTCCCCGATCTCCGATCGGTTCGAGTCGGAGGGGGCCGCCTTTCAGGATCGGATCGCGTCCGAGTTCGAGCGGATCGCGCAGGCCGAGCCGGAGCGGGTCGCGGCGGTCGATGCCCGCGGCACGGTCGACGAGGTCCATGAGCGCGTGGTGGCGGCGCTCGGGCTCGGGGGGGCCGGGGACGGATGACCGAACGGGGCGCGCAGCGGTCGGCGGACAGCGGGCAGCGGCCGGACGTGACGACGGAGCTCCCCGAGGAGCTCGCCGAGGCCACCGCCGAGCAGCCGGGAGCGCGGGCGGCGCTTGCGGCGGCGCTCCGCGCCGGGCCCGCCCACGCCTACGCGTTCGTCGGCCCGACCGGCAGCGGCAAGCGCGCGGCCGCGCGGGCCTTCGCGGCCGAGCTCCTGGCCGCCGGTGCCGCCGACGCGGCCGAGGCGCGCCGCCGGGCGCTCGCCGATCCCTCGCCCCATCCGGACCTCACCTGGCTGCGACCGCCCGGCAACCAGCACCTCGTCGAGGACGTGCGTCGCGAGCTGATCGGCGCCGTCGCCTACCGCCCGTTCGAGGGTGGACGGCGCGTCTTCGTCGTCGAGATGGCCGACGCGATGGCCGAGGAGAGCCAGAACGCCCTCCTGAAGACGCTCGAGGAGCCGCCGCCCTATGCGCACATCGTGCTCGTGACCGCCGAGCCGGCGGCGCTGCTGGAGACGGTGCGGAGCCGCTGCGCGACGGTGGCCTTCGCGCCGCTGCCCCCGGCGACGCTCGAGCGCCGGCTCGCCGCCGAGCTGCCCGACCGACCCGCGGCCGAGCTGAGCGCCCTCGC
>CAZTGN010000282.1:0-3086 GCA_964613275.1 uncultured Conexibacter sp.
ACGGTCGATTCGCGAGCAGCGGCACGGTCGCGCAGGATAGGTGCGATCCGGCTTCGGACTTCGGTACGTGGTGCCGGTAACGACTTTGACGAAAAGGCTCGGATGGTTACGGTCGCTGGCGGTTGGCGCGAGTTCCCGGACTCACCGCCACTATCCTCACTTCCGGACGGCAACGGTCAAACCGAGGGGTGAATCGCGATGGCTCTGCTGAGCAAGCAGGCCGACAAGCGAATCAAGGTGCACGCGCCGGGGCTTTCGGTCAAACACGCCGACTCCGCGGATACGGCCCCGCCGATTGGCCCCGCCGCGGGCGACCTGGCGGGGAGCTATCCGAACCCGACGATCGCCGACGGGGCGGTGACCGCTGAGAAGCTCGCGGAGGGCGCGGCGTTCACGGACTACGAATACGTGGAGACGACGCACAACGTCCAACCCGGCGATACCTCGATAGTCGGCCGCGGCATCCTGTCCGCCCGGCAAGAAGCTGCTCGGTGGCGGCTTCGCGGTCCAGGACTCGAAGTTCCACGTCACCTTCGCCAACACCCAGGTGAATGACGTCTACGCGTTGACCGCCGTGGTCCTCCCGGGCCAGACGATCACCGCAACCTCGCAGGCGTTCGTGAAGGCGATCTGCGCACGGGTGGCCCCGGCGCCGTAGAGGTGGCGGCGAGCTGACAACTCGCGGGAGGCCCTCCCTCGCGGACCGTCTCGGAGGGCACGCCCTGGCCACTGATCGGGATCGTGGGTCCATACGACACCCGATCCCGATCGGTGGGGCGGGGCGAGCTGTCAGTTCACGCCGGCTTGACGAGGCGGCTGAAGGAGCCGATCCAGGGGCCGAGGCGGGACTCGAGGGCCAGGCCCGCGGCGGTGCCGAGCCGCTCGACCTGGGCCGGGGTGGTGAAGTGGGGGTCGGCTGGGCCGGGCTCGGGCTCGCCGAAGCCGGAGAGCGCACGCGCGATCGCCTCGGCGAGCGGCCCGTGACCGCGGGTTCGCAGCACGACGAGCAGCGCCCGGTCGATCCTTCGCCCTGATCTGGCCATCCGCGAGAGCACGGCCGCGCAGCATAGGCGCGAGCGGGCGGGTCCCGGAGGGGCGGGGGCGCGGCTGGGCGTGAGCGGGCCGGTCTCGGAGGGGGGCGGCCGGGCGGCGGGTCTGGGAGGGGCGGGGGAGCGCGGCTGGCAGACTGCCCGCCATGTCGGCCGCGACCATGGTCCCCGGGTTCGTGCACCGGCCGGGCCACCACTGCGGCTCGACCGCGCTGCGCAACCTGCTCGGCTTCCACGGCGTCGACGTCAGCGAGGAGCTGGCGTTCGGGCTCGGCGCCGGCGCCTGCTTCTACTACTTCGTCTCCGAGGACCTCTCGCCGTCCCGGTTCACCAACGGCCGCACCGGCCGTCTCGAGGAGAGCTTCCTGCGGTTGACCGGCGCGCCGCTGCGGCTGACGACCGCCGCCGATCCGGAGCAGGCCTGGCGGCTGGCGAGCGGGATCGTCGACGAAGGCCGCCCGGTGCTGCTGATCACCGACCTCTTCCACCTCGACCACTACGGGAGCTCGGCCCACTTCCCGGGCCACGCGGTCGTGCTCGCCGGCTACGACGACGAGCACGCCTACGTCTCCGACACCGCGTTCGAGGGTCTGCAGCGGACGTCGCTCGCGGGCCTCGCCCGGGCTCGCCACGAGCAGCATCCGTTCTACCCGCTCGCCGGCCACATGATCGACATCCCCGGCGAGGCGCCCGCGGTCGCGGAGCTGCGCGCCGCGGCTCCGGCCGCGATCGCTCGGGCGGCACGGCGGATGCTCGAGCCCGACCTCGGCGAGCTCGAGGGCCTGCCGGCGCTGCGCCGCTTCGCCGCCGAGGTCGGCTCCTGGCCGCAGGAGGCGGGCGACTGGAAGTGGTCGGCCCGCTTCAACTACCAGGTGATCGAGCGCCGCGGCACCGGCGGCGGCAACTTCCGGGCGCTCTACTCGCGCTTTCTGGCCGAGGTCGGTCGCGATGCGGAGGCGGCGCTGGCAGCAACGGCCGCGGACGCCTGGAGCGGCCTCGCCGGCGAGCTCTTCGCGGCGAGCGAGACCGAGGAGCCCGATCCGGCCGGCTGGCGGCGGATCGCCGCCGCCGCGGCGTCGGTCCTGGCCGTCGAGGAGCGCCTCTGGGGCGGCCTCAGCGGCTGAGCCGGGTCGCGTGGCGAGGACGGCGCGCTGCGGGCGGCCTCCCGCCCTACCCCGCCGGCTTGACGAGGCGGCTGAAGGAGCCGATCCAGGGGCCGGAGCGGGACTCGAGGGCCAGGCCGGCAGCGGCGCCGAGCCGCTCGACCCTGGCCGGGGTGGTGAAGTGCGGGTCGCCGAAGAGCTCGCCGACGATCAGCCGACCGCCGGGGCGGAGGACCCGGGCGATCTCGGCCATCGCCGAGCGCTGGTCGGTGATCTCCCCGAGCACCGTCGTCAGGACGACCGCGTCGATCGACGAGTCGGGGTAGGGGAGCGAGGCGGCGTCGCCGCGCGTCGGCGCCAGGTTCGCGAGGCCGCGTTCGGCGGCCCGCCGCATGACGTGGTCGAGCATCTCCTGCTGGATGTCGAAGAGCTCGACCCGGCCCTCGGGCGCGACCCAGGCGGCGAGGTCGAGCGAGTAGTAGCCGGTGCCGGGGCCGAGCTCGAGGATCGCCTCGCCGGAACGGGGGGCGAGCACGTCGGCGAGGCGCTCGCGGGTGATCAGCGGATGCGGCGCCGCGACCCAGAAGCGTTGCGAGTAGGGACAGGCCGAGGGGTTTCGCCGCCACCAGAGCGCGGCCGCCGCGATCGCGGCGAGCGCCGCGGCGATCAGGATCCGGGCGCGCCTCAGAAGCCGACCTTGTGCTCGTCGCCCGCCGTCTTGATGAAGACGAGCTTGTCGAGGAAGAGCTCGACCTCGGCGTCGTCGCTGCTCAGCCGGTGCCAGCCGCCGCGCTGGAGCGCCGCGCGGAGGGACTCGAGCTCCTCGTCGGCGACGCGAAGGGCGAGCACCTGCCCGCCGTCGAAGCCGATCTCGATCTTGTGCGTGGCTGCCATCAGGCGTGCGGCTCGACGATCTCGATGAGGACGCCACCGG
>CAZTGN010000283.1:0-3062 GCA_964613275.1 uncultured Conexibacter sp.
CCGGCCAGTGCCGGGCCGTGTGATCGGACGTGAGCAGGTGCCCGTCCGCGAGCAGCCGGGCGACGAGATCGTCGACCGGCAGGTCGTCCCGCTCCTCGACCGGGCGGAGGAGATGGAGTACCTGGCCGCAGAGCTCCGCGTCGAGGACGAGCTTCGCGAGGCTGAAGACGAGGATGAAGTCGAGCATCCCGGGCCCGGAGACCGAGTCGGTCCCGGCAAGCGCGGCGAGCAGCAGCCCGCCCAGCGTCTCCGCGCCCGCCTGCGCGTCGATCGTCTTCGCGTCGGAGAGGCCCGTGTACGCCTGGGTGGGGAGCCCGAGCGACTTCCCGACCTGCGCGTAGGCCAGGTCGAGGTGCATCGACTCGATCGCCGTCACCGGCGAGCTCGCGGCCTGCATGTGGAAGGTTCCCGTCGCCCCGCCGAACAGCACCGGCGCTCCCGGCCGCAGGAGCTGGGCCATCGTGACGCCGGCGAGCGCGTCGACGGTGTGGAAGACGGTCGCGCCGACGAGCGTGACCGGCGCGATCAGCCCCATCAGCGTCACGGGCACGATCTCGACCGGGATCCCCGCCTCCACGGCGTCCAGGAGGTTCTGGCAGGAGTCCTCGCCGTAGCGGAGGTTGCCGGTCGCCGTCACCGTCACGATCGCCGGCGGACGTGCGGCCAGATCGGCGCGGTCCCGGCGGAAGACCTGCAGCAGCTCGACGAGCCGCGGCACGCCGTGCTCCGTGAAGGCGCCCGTGACGACCGGCTTGCCCGCGCTCGCGAGGCACACGTACAGGCGCCAGGCGTCCGCGATCGCCGCGGGGACGTCGCCGGTCGAGAACGCGGTCGCGAGGAGCGCGATCGAGTCGAGCCCGTCGACGAGCCGCGCATACTCGGCGAGATCGCGCATCACCGCGCCGCGCAGCTCCCCCGTCCGGTGGTCGAGCACGCGCAGCCCGCTCGAGCCGGGGGAGAAGTGCACGCCGTCCCCGCCGATCTCGGCATGCCGCAGCCCGTCCCGGTCGTAGAGCGTGAACGACGCGGGCGCCGCTTCCAGCGCGGCCTCCACGACGTCGGGCGCGAGCAGCACGCGCTCACCGCTCGCGTCGAGCCGTAGCCCCCCGTCGAGCAGCCGCTCGCGCAACGGCCCGCCGCGGATCTCGAGGCCCACCTCCGCGAGCACGCGCTTCGCCTCGTCGACGATCCGGCGGAGGAGGTCGTCGTCGAGGACGCGGATGGTCGGGCGCATCGAGCTCCTTGCGGTCGTGGCGACCAGTCTCGCACCTGGCGGCGAGCCGTGCCCGGTTGACCGCCGCCCGGGCGACCGGCACAGTCTCGGGCGATGGGCGGCGGCGACCTCGACCTCCGGGCGCTCGACGACGCGGAGCTCGTCGAGCAGCTCCAGGACGATCTCTACGACGGCCTGGCCGCGGAGGTCGGCGAGGGGACGGCGCTGCTGCTCGAGCGGGGCTGGGCGCCCGGCCGCGTCCTCGACCAGGCGCTCGTCGCCGGGATGGGCACCGTCGGCGCCGACTTCCGCGACGGCACGCTCTTCGTCCCGGAGGTGCTCCGCGCGGCCAACGCGCTGAAGGCCGGCATGGATGTGCTGCGGCCGCTGCTCGCCGAGACGGGCGCCGCACGGGCCGGACGCGTCGTGCTCGGCACGGTGAAGGGCGACGTCCACGACATCGGCAAGAACCTCGTGGGGATGATGATGGAGGGCGCCGGCTTCGAGGTGATCGACCTCGGCGTCAGCACCACGGCCGACGCCTACCTCACCGCCCTCGAGGAGCACCGGCCCGACGTGCTCGGCATGTCGGCGCTGCTGACGACGACGATGCCGTACATGAAGGTCGTGATCGACGCGATGCGTGACCGGGGCCTGCGCGACGGCACGATCGTGCTCGTCGGCGGCGCGCCCCTGAGCGAGGAGTTCGGGCGCTCGATCGGGGCCGACGCCTACTGCCGCGACGCAGCCGTCGCGGCGGAGACGGCGCGAGCGCTCCTGCGAGCCCGCGGCGGCGCGTCGACCGCCTGACGCGGCGTCAGGAGCGCGGGCCGGGCGGCATCTCGTCCACGGGCCAGGGCTTGCCGCCGAGGCCCCAGTTCTTCGGGTTGTGCCCCTCGACGATGACCCAGGTGTGGTCGCGCAGGCCGGGATGCGTGGCCTCGCAGAGCGCGTCGGTCAGCTTCTCGATGAGCGCGGCGCTCGTCTGCTCGTCGACGCGGAAGTCGAACAGCTCGACGCGGATCAGCGGCATGGTCGCTCCTCTCTCGCCGGATGCGGACTCAGTCGAGCCCGTCGAGCGCTGCGAGCAGCGCCGCCGGCTCGAGCCGGTTGCGGTAGTCGGGGTCGGCGCTCGCCAGCCGGACGACGCCGCCGCGGTCGATCACGAACGTTCCGGGGATCGGCAGCTCCCAGTCGGCGTTCCCGTTCCGTTCCTCGAGGTCGATGCCGCTCGATCGGAACTGCTCGACGATGGGCGGCGGCAGCGTCCAGACCAGCCCGTAGGCGCGGGCGGCGCCGTTCGCCGCGTCGCTCAGCACCTCGAAGCCGAGCGCGTTCGTCTCGGCGAAGGAGAGCGATCCGTCGGGCAGCTCTGGGCTGATCGCGACGAGGGCTGCTCCGCGCCGCTCGATCTCGCCCAGCTCGTCCTGGTAGGCCCGCAACTGCAGGTTGCAGTACGGTCACCAGCCGCCGCGGTAGAAGGCGAGGACGACCGCCGGCCGGCCCAGCAGGTCGCCGAGCGCGATCTCCCCGCCGCGCGCCGACGGCAGCGCGAAGTCCGGCGCTCGCTCTCCGGGCCCGGGCACGCCGGGGAGCCCGGTGGCGGCCAGCTCGGCGATCGCGCCGTCGATCACCGCCATCCCCTCCGGGCCGTAGCGCGCCGCCGACCGCAGGCGTTGGGCGGCGAGACGCTCCGCCAGGCTCGTCATCGCTCGACGTGCATCGAGCCGCCGAGGTCGCCGAGCACGAGGTCGCGCTCGGGATCCGGGATGTGGTCGCGAGGCACGGGGCCCAGCGCCTCGATGAAGGTGACGCCGCCCGCCGAGTGGAGCTCGTGCTCGATCCCGCG
>CAZTGN010000284.1:0-3058 GCA_964613275.1 uncultured Conexibacter sp.
GCCGGCATCGAAGACGGGCGATCGTTGGGGGTGGAGCGGGAGCGGGCCGCTCTAGGCTGCGCTGACCAATGGACGAGCTCACGAGCTACGAGCTGGCTGACGGCATCGCCACCATCACCCTCGACGACGGCAAGGTCAACGCGCTGTCGCCGGGGATGCTGGGCTCGATCGGGCGGCGGCTGGACCGCGCCGAGGCCGACGAGGCGGTGGTCGTGCTGACCGGGCGCGAGCGAACGTTCTCCGCCGGCTTCGACCTCCGCAGCGACGATTGGCCCACGATGCTGACGGCCGGCGCGAGGACGGCGGAGCGGATGCTCACCTTCCCGCGCCCGATCGTGGTCGCCTGCAACGGAAACGCGCTGGCGATGGGTGCGTTCCTGCTGCTCTCCGCCGACCACCGGGTCGGCGCGCGCGGCGCCTACAAGATCGGCCTCAACGAGGTGGCGATCGGCCTGACGCTGCCGTACTTCGGGATCGCCCTGGCGGCCCACCGGCTCACCCGTCCCGCCTTCGACCGCTGTGCGGTCACCGGAGCCATCCTCGACCCCGACGAGGCGTGCGCCGCCGGGTTTCTCGACGCCGTCGTCGCACCCGAGGACGTGCCGGCGACCGCACGGGCGGCGGCTGACCGGCTGAGGGGCATCGACATGAACGCCCACCACGCGACGAAGCTCCGGATTCGCGCCGACGCGCTTGCCGGCCTGGCAGACGGGATCGACCGGATCGCCAATCCCGAGCGGGGCATCTGATGGACGCTCCGACGACCCACTACCTCGAGCACGACGGGGTCAGCATCGCCTGGCAGGTCTTCGGCGAGGGGCCGGCGGAGATCATGATCGTGCCGGGCTGGGTCTCCAACGTCGATCAGTTCTGGGCCTACCCGGACCCTCGCGAGTTCCTCGCCGAGCTGGCGGGATTCGCGCGGGTCGCGATGTACGACAAGCCGGGGACCGGGGCCTCCGATCCGCTCGAGGCGACCCCCACGGTGGAGCGACGCGTGGAGCAGCTGGTCGCGGTCATGGACGCCGCAGCGATCGGGCAGCCGACGGTCGTCGGCGTCTCGGAGGGCGGCATCACCGCCTGCTTCGCGGCGGCCGGACGCCCCGACCGGGTGGGACAGCTCGTTCTCCTCAACGCCGTCGCCGGCGGGTTCGACCCGCGCTCCAAGGGAGAGCTGAGCGACGCCGAGTTCGAGGCCTGGCGTGAGTTCATCCGCTCGACCGCCGCGCACTGGGGCGAGGGGCGCTACGGCGACCGCTGGCTGGCCGGGGTCCGTGACCCCGATGCTGCCTGGGGACGCCTGCAGCGGGCCTGCGCCACGCCGGCCGTCGCCCGCCGCTACATGAGCGCCGTCGCGGACGGCCTCAGCGCCTGGGACGTCCTGGAGGCGATCCATCAGCCGGCGCTGGTGCTGCAGAGGCGCGACGATCGGATCATCAGGGCCGAGCTGGCCCGCGCCGAGGCGGAGAGCATCCCCAACGCGAGGTACGTCGAGCTGGAGGGAGTCGAGCACCTCCCCTGGCTGGGCGATACGGGCGAGCTGCTGGCGCAGCTTCGCGAGTTCGTCGGCGCCCCGCCTCCCCGCGCCCGGCCCGACCGGGTGCTCGCCACCGTCCTCTTCACCGATATCGTCGCGTCCACCGAGGCGCTGGTGCGTCTCGGTGACGCGGCCTGGCGCGCCAGGCTCGAGCGCCACGCGCAGATCATCGAGGAGGGACTGGAGCGCTTCGACGGACACCTGGTCAAGAGCACCGGAGACGGCGCCGTGGCCACCTTCGCGGGCCCTGCCCGGGGGGCCGAGGCGGCGCGCTGGATCCTCGACGCGCTCGCGGCCGAGGACCTCCACTCGCGCGCCGGCGTCCACGTCGGCGAGATCGAGCTGCAGGACGGGGACATCGCCGGCATCGCCGTCCACGTCGCCGCCAGGGTGATGGAGCGGGCGGGAAGCGACGAGGTGCTCGTCTCACGCACGGTGCGCGATCTCACCGCCGGCTCGGAGCTCCGCTTCGAGAGCCGCGGCACCCACTCGCTGAAGGGCGTGCCGGAGGACTGGCAGATCTACTCGCTGGCCTGACCGGCGGGTGGCCTGACGGGCCGGACCCGCCACGATGTTCGCGTCAGGCGCTGGGCCCGTTGACGGCCACCGAGCTTCCACGAGGCTCGCGTG
This sequence comes from uncultured Conexibacter sp., assembly GCA_964613275.1. Taxonomy (GTDB): domain Bacteria; phylum Actinomycetota; class Thermoleophilia; order Solirubrobacterales; family 70-9; genus RHKX01. The sequence continues at coordinate 2,168 of CAZTGN010000284.1, forward strand.
GTCGTCGCTGACCACGTTCTCCCTCCACCGCCGACCGTGTGGAGCTCCGGCCGGCCGGCCCGTCAGAGGTCCTTGTTCTCGGGGACGAACCTGCTGGCGATGAACGTGGCGCCCTGCGGGTCGGCGAGCACCGCCGTCCGCACCCACGGCGCGTCGAGGGGCTCGACGAGGACCCGGCCGCCGAGCTCGCCGGCGCGGGCCGCGATCGCGTCGGCGTCGTCGACGGCGAAGGTGACGCTCCAGTTGGCGGGCGTCTCGGGCTGATCGTCGCCGAGCGGGACCAGCGAGGCGACCACGTCGGCGAAGCCCGCCGGGGCGCCGGCCTCGCGGACCGCCTCCTTGGTGCCCGGCTGGATCTCCTCGAGGTGGTCGCCGTAGCCGTCGAGCCGCCACATCTCGGCGCCGCCGCCGAGCTCCAGCGTCCGCCAGCCGAAGACGGCTCCGTAGAAGGCCTTCGCGCCCTCCGGGTCGCGCGTGTTGAGCGTGTTGAAGTTGACCGTCCCGTGCTCGTTGACGAGCTGGGCGCCGATGTGCGCGCGGGCCTCCCAGACGCAGAACGCGGCCCCCTCGGGGTCGGCGAAGACCGCCATCCGCCCGGCGTCCATGACGTCGAACGGCTCGCGCAGGACGGTGCCGCCGGCGTCGCGGACCTTCGCCGCCGTCTCGTCGGCGCTCGCGACGTCGACGTAGGTGTTCCAGACCACGATCGGCGGCATCTCCGCGGGCCGCGACCCGACCGCGGCGACGCTCTTCCCGCGCAGCCGGGCGATGAAGTAGTCGCCGGGCGCGTCGGGCGGCATCGCGTCCTCGAGCTCCCAGCCGAACAGGGCGGAGTAGAAGTCACTGGCGGCCTCGGGGTCGGGCTGAAGGGTGTCGACCCAGCAGGGCACG
>CAZTGN010000285.1:0-3043 GCA_964613275.1 uncultured Conexibacter sp.
GGCGGAGCTCGGCGTCGATCGCTTCCGCCTGCTTCCGCGCTCGGCGCCGATCGCGGCGATCCTCGAGCGCGAGCCCGGCGCCGGCGCCGGGATCGACGCTGACGCCGTTCGCGAGCCGGACCGCGCGCGGCCGCGCCGCTCGCGCCGCGCGCGGCGTCGCGGTCGTGGCGAGCGGGAGGATGGCGAGGAGCCGGCCGAGGAGGAGCGCGGCGAGCCGGTGGTCGGCGTGCTCGACATCACGCCGCGGGGACACGGCTTCATCCGCCGCTCCGGGCTCGAGTCCGGGGGGGAGGACGTCTACGTCTCGCCGTCGCAGATCCGCCGCTGCGAGATGCAGCGCGGCGACGAGGTCGCCGGCCCGGCGCGGCAGCCGCGCCGCGGCGAGCGCTACCCGGCGCTGATCCACGTCGACACGATCAACGGCGTCGCCCCCGGCGAGGAGCACACGCGGCTGGCCGCGGCGACCCCCGTCCACCCGAGCCGCCGGATCGATCTCGCCTCCGGCCGGGAGGCGGGCGGCGGCGAGGCCCTGCTCCTGCGCTCGATCGATCTCCTCCTGCCCCTCGCCTACGGCCAGCGCGTGCTCGTCGACTCGCGGCCGGGATCGGGTCGGACGACGCTCCTGCGCGCCCTCGCCCGCTCCCTCGCCGGCGCCGGCGCCGAGCTCGTGGTGCTGCTGATCGATGAGCGGCCCGAGGAGGTGGAGGCGTGGCGTGAGGCCGCCCCGGACGCCGACGTCGCCGTCGCCACCGCCGAGATGCGATCCGGCGAGCAGCTGCGACTGGTCGAGCTCGCGTTCGGCCGCGCCAGCCGCCGCGCCGAGGCAGGGAGCGACGTCGTGCTCCTGATCGACTCGATCTCGCGGATAGCCGTGGCCGCCGACGATCCCGGCCGCGCGAAGCCGATCTTCGGGGCGGGCCGCGAGACAGCCGAGGAGGGTGTCGGCTCGCTGACCGTCATCGCTACGACCCTCGGCGATGGCGGCGAGGACGAGGGTGGCGTCGAGCGCAGCCTGGAGACGACCGAGAACGTGTTGATCGTCCTCGATCCCGAGCTTGCCTCCCGCGGCGTCTACCCCGCGATCGACTTCGCTGCGTCGCGGATCGCGGGCGAGGAGCACCTGCGCGGCCCGGCCGAGCTCGATTCCGCGCGGCGGTTACGGGCGGAGATCGGCCTGCTCGGGGCCGAGGCCGCGGCGGCAGAGGTGCGACGCCTGATCGAGGCCACGCCCGACAACGCTGCCGCGCTCGCCTCGATCCGCGGCTGAGGAACGGAGACATGGCGCTCGTCGTCGGGCTCGTCCTCTTCGCGGTCCTCGACCCGCCGCTGGGCGTCATCGCGCTCGTCGCCGGCGCGCTGCTCGAGATCGGTGAAGCGGTCTTCTGGAACCGCTACCTGCGGCGGATCCGGGTCAGGACCGGAAGCGAGGGGATGGTCGGCGAGCGCGGCGAGGTGATCGAGGACTGTGGCCCGCGCGGCCGCGTCAAGCTCCGTGGCGAGATCTGGGATGCGGAGTGCGAGGCCGGCGCGGGGGCGGGGGAGGCCGTCCGGGTGGTCGCGGTGCACGGGCTGACGCTCGAGGTCGAGCCGCTCGGGTCCGGCGGGGTCGGTCAGCGCCGGTAGGCGAGGGCGTGCCAGGAGGGCTCGCGCGAGAGCTCGATCGGCTCCCCGTCGCGATCCGGCTGCACGTAGCCGAACGTGTTGGTGCGCTCGTCGAAGACGATGTCGAGCTCGCCCTCCTTGACCCGCTGATCGAGCCAGGCGCCACGGAAGACGAGTCGCCGGATCCAGTGGACCAGGCTCTTGTGAGAGCCGCCGACGAGCTCGAACCAGTTGGCGTTGATGTGTTCGCCGAGCGGCGAGGCCGAGTCGCGGATCTCGCCGTTGACGGCCAGCTCGACGAGGTCGTGGAGCTCCTCCGGCTCGAGTCCCGGCGCCGTGAAGCCGAGCTTGACCGCAGCCTGCTCGACCCGTTGGGAGAAGTCGGCCTCGTTGAACGCGAAGCGGAGCTCCCCGTACTCGAGGACGTAGTCGGAGCCCGACTCGTAGTTGCCTCTGCGCGTTGCTCGTTCCATCTCGGCGACCGCCGCGCGGGGCTTCCGTCGCGGGGTGGCCCATGTTCTCCGACCGGCGGGTGCTCCGTCCAGCAGCCCCCCGCCCTGAACGCAGGCTTGCACCCAGATCGAGCCGGCAGGAATGCGGGCCCGCGACGCGACGGATAGGGGCGGATCGGCGGCGGCCGGGATCGGATGGGCATGGGCTCCGAACCGCGCCGCTTCCGGAGTCTCGAGCGAAGGGCCGTGGCCGGGATCGCGGTTCCGGTCGCCAACCGGCCGATCGCCCGGCTCCTCGGGCTGGCGCTGCTGCGCCGGCCCCGCGCCGGCCCCGGCCTGCTGATCCCGCGCTGCCGCTCGGTCCACACGTTCGGGATGCGGTTCGCGATCGACGTCGTCTTCCTCGGAGCGGACGGCCGCGAGATCCGCCGCGTCCGCTCGCTCGGACCCTGGCGCTGCAGCGCCGATCGCCGCGCTGCAGCCGTCCTCGAGCTGCCGGCGCCGGAGCGGGGAAGCGATCGGGAGGAGGGCGGGTGGGAGCGGTCCGCCAGAGGCTGCCGCTCGATCGCCGCCGTCCTTCATCGACCGGCGCCGGCGGCCGGGCCGCTCAGAAGTCGGGGAAGCCGATCCGGTGCTCGCCGGTGACCGGCTCGGCCGCGACCGGCAGCCGTCGCAGCATCCGGCTCTCGCGCGGAAGCAGGGCGAGCAGCCAGGCGATCATCGCCAGCGCCGAGCCGGCCGCGAGGACGGCGGTCGAGCCGACCGCGTCGGCGAGCGGGCCGGCGAGCAGGTAGCCGACCGGCAGCAGGCCGAGCGAGATCATCCAGTCGTAGGCGCTGACCCGCGAGAGCCGGTCGGGCGGAATCCGCTCGGCGAGCGCGGTCAGCCACCAGACGTCGAAGACCGCGAACCCGAAGCCGCCGACGACGGCGACCGGCAGGACGATCGCGAGCGGGGCGCCGAGCGCGTAGATGACGGCCATCGGGCAC
>CAZTGN010000286.1:0-3024 GCA_964613275.1 uncultured Conexibacter sp.
GTCTGGACCGAGGGGTGTCGCGGCCCCCGGCACGGCGATCGCCGCCTCGATCGCCCGCTGGCGCGGCGACCCCTTCTGTCGCAACCGCGATAATCGCCCGCGTGGGCGAGGAAGAGGCAAGCGCCGCCGGGTTGCTCGCCCGGGTCCCGCTGTTGTCCGATCTCGAGCGGGATGAGCTCGAGCGGATCGCGCAGGTGGCGATCCCGCGGTCGTTCCCGAAGGGGGCGCGGGTGTTCCACGAGGGCGACACGAGCGATGCCTGCTACGTGATCCGATCCGGCGAGGTGCGGGTCACGCGCGAGCACCCCGACGGTCGGGCGATCGCGCTGGCGACGCTCGGTCCCGGCGAGCTCGTCGGCGAGCTGGCGATGATCGACGGCGGTTCCCGCTCGGCCAGCGTCGAGGCGCTCACCGACGTCGAGCTCCTCGCCGTCTCCGCCGCCGACATGAGGAGCCTGCTCGAGCGCAACGCGCAGATGACGGCGAAGCTCGTCGTCGCGTTGACCAAGCGCCTGCGCGAGACGAACGAGCGGATCAGCCGCCAGTCGTTCCAGACGGTCCCGAGCCGGGTCGCGGGCGTCCTCTCCCAGCTCGTCTCCGAGGAGAACGCCGAGCAGGGGCGCGACGGGGTGACGATCCGGATGAACCAGGCCGACCTCGCCCAGCTCGCCGGCACCTCGCGCGAGAGCGTCAGCCGCTTTCTCGCCGTGCTCGAGCGCGCCGGGGTCGTCCGCGTCGGCCGCGGCCGGGTCACGGTGCTCGAGCCGCAGCGCCTCCGCGCCTACATCTTCTGAGCCGCGGGGCCCGAACCGTTTCGCGGCTGCGGACAATCAACGGGGGCTGCGGACAATCAACGGGTATGGGGCGGGATCAATCAGACGCGAGCGTGATTCGGCGCTCGGCCGAGAGTCCGGCCTTGTTCGCTGAAGTCTTCGACCGTCATTACGACGGGATCCTTGACTACCTGGCGCGTCGACCCCAATGGTCCCGATTCGATCCAGCATGCTGGACGAGATAGGGACCATTGGCCAGCGGGAACGGGGTGATTCCACCCTTGGGGCCACTCCGCCGGCCGCTCCTGCGTCTCCCCTTCCCCGGCCCAAGCCAACCTCCGTCCGTCGGCGAGCTCCTCGGCAGCCCACACCCACCGGCCGACCCTCCCCGGATAGGCTGCAGCGGTGAGCGCGCTCTACGTCCTCAACTTCTACTCGCCGTTGTTCGTCGATCAGCTCAGGCGGGGGCGGAAGACGGCGACGATCCGGCTCGGGGACAAGACGCGCAAGTACGACCGCGGCCAGGTCGTCTGGATCACGGTCGGCTTCCGGCACGGCCCGCGCGAGAAGATCTTCGCCGCCGTGATCGACGACGTCGAGGTGAAGAAGGTGAAGGACCTCTCGCCGCGCGACGTCGAGCACGACAACCCGGAGTTCCGCCGGCTCGACGACACCGTCAACTTCCTCGAGCAGATCTACGGTCGTTCGATCGACCCCGATGACGTCGTCACCGTGATCCGCTTCTCGCAGATCGTCGAGCGCCCGCAGTCGAGCTTCGGCAACGGCGAGACGCCGTCGCGGAACTGAGCCGAGGTCGGGCCCGCCGGGCACGATGGCGAGCTACGAGTTCCTCACCACCTGGCTGCTCGACGCTCCCCGCGAGGAGATCTGGGACGCGATCTGGGAGTCGGACGAGTGGCCGGCCTGGTGGCGCGGCGTCGTCGAGGCCACCGAGATCGATCCGGGGACGCCGTGCGGCGTCGGCCGCCGCGGTCGCTACCTGTGGCGCAGCCGGATCCCCTACCCGGTCCGCTTCGAGATCGTCTCGACCGTGGTCGAGCGGCCGGCGGTGCTCGAGGGCGAGGCGAGCGGTGGGCTCGAGGGGACGGGGCGCTGGCGGTTCTTCGAGCAGGACGGCGCGACCGCCGTCCTCTACGAGTGGAGCGTGCGGACGACGAAGCCGTGGATGAACGCGATCGCGCCGCTCGCCGCCCCGGCCTTCCGCTGGAACCACGACCGGGTCATGCGCTGGGGCGGCGAGGGCCTCGCCCGCCGCCTCGGCTGCCGGCTTCTGGCATCGAGCTGAGCCGGCGCGGGGAGGCGCTGGACGGGCGCGGGCAGTGGTGCGGATCGGCCGCCCGGTGCCGTCCTGAGCTCGCCGCTGGCCAAAGGCGACGCACCGTGCGTCGCTTCTGCCATCGGGACCCGTTCGACCCATCGGCGGGCACGAGATCGGGCTATATGGCCGGTTCCGTGCCGCTCGATCGGAGCCGGCATCGATCCGGGCACCGTGACCCAGGTCCGCCAAGCGGGGAGCCCGAGCGATCTGAGCCGCCCCAACTTAGATCGCTTGACAGCCGTACCCGGCCCGCTAGACTCGGCCGCGGCTCGTTGGCACTCTCGACCCCGGAGTGCCAAACTGCAGGGCCCGAGACTCTCTCGACCACGCAATCGCAACCCTCAACGGAGGTACCTACGTATGAATCTCAAGCCCCTGGGAGACCGCCTGATCGTCAGGGCGGTCGAGGAGGAGGAGACGACCGCCAGCGGCATCGTGCTCCCCGACACCGCCAAGGAGAAGCCCCAGAAGGGCGAGGTCCTCGCCGTCGGCGACGGCGCCCGCGACGACGACGGCGAGCGGATCCCGCTCGACGTGGCGGCCGGCGACATCGTCCTCTACAGCAAGTACGGCGGCACCGAGGTCAAGGTCGACGGCGAGGACCTGCTGGTCCTGCGCGAGTCGGACGTCCTCGCCAAGGTCGAGTAGCGACCACCCGCCTTCCCACGAACCACAAGCATCAGGAGGAATCACTGATATGGCTCACAAGGAGCTCAAGTACGGCGCCGACGCGCGTACCGCCCTGCAGGACGGGGTCGACGCCGTCGCCGATGCCGTCAAGGTGACGCTCGGCCCGAAGGGCCGCTACGTCGTCCTCGACAAGAAGTTCGGCGCGCCGACGATCACCAACGACGGCGTCACGATCGCCCGCGAGATCGAGATCGAGGACGTCTTCGCCAACCAGGGCGCCCA
>CAZTGN010000287.1:0-3023 GCA_964613275.1 uncultured Conexibacter sp.
GCCGCGGTCCCCCGCCGGGCGGGTAGCGGTCCCCCTCCGCGCGGGGGTAGCGGTCGCCCGCCGACCGCGCAGGTCGTGGCCCCTCCCCGCGGGGGCGCTGCGCGTTGGCGTCGGTACCATCCCGGCCGCTTCAGATCCGTCGAACCGAGGAGCCGAGAAGAACAGTGGCCGTAGAGATCGCCGAAGTCGCCAAGCTGGACGTCGAGCCCGGCACCCTGCCCGAGAAGATGGCCGCCTGGGTCATCCGCCCCGAGCGCGAGGGCGAGCCCAAGGACGCCTTCCAGGTCGAGGAGGTCGAGGTCCCCGAGCCCGGCGCCTTCGAGGTGATCGTCCGCGTGATGGCGGCCGGCGTCAACTTCAACAACGTCTGGGCGGCCCTCGGCAAGCCCGTATCGGTCTTCGGCTACGGCGACCATCCCGACTTCGGCCACCACATCGGCGGCTCCGACGCGTCGGGGATCGTCTGGAAGGTCGGCCCGGGCGTCACCCAGTGGAAGCCCGGCGACGAGGTCGTCGTCCATTGCAACCAGGCCTCCTACGAGGACGTCGAGGTGCACGGGCTCGATCCGCTGGCGGCGCCGTCGCAGAAGATCTGGGGGTATGAGACGACCTGGGGCAGCTTCGCCCAGTTCACCAAGGTCCAGGCGCAGCAGCTGCTGCCGAAGCCCGAGAACCTCTCCTGGGTCGACTGCTCGGCCTACGGGCTGACGTACTTCACGGCGTACCGGATGCTGATGGACCGGGCGCGGATCCAGGCCGGCCACAACGTCCTGATCTGGGGCGCCGCCGGCGGCCTCGGCGTCTTCGCCACCCAGCTCTGCAAGGCGAACGGCGCCAACGCGGTCGGCGTCGTCTCCTCGCCCGAGAAGGGCGAGCTCGTCAAGCAGCTCGGCGCCGTCGACTACATCGACCGCAGCGAGTTCACGGGGATGATGCGGACCGGCGACGAGGACGCCGAGGCCGAGAAGGCGCGGTTCAAGGAGTCGCGGGCCTTCGCCAAGAAGGTGAAGGGGATCCTCGGCGACGCCCCCGACGTCGTCTTCGAGCACGTCGGCAAGGCGACGTTCCCGACCTCGGTGTTCACCGTGAAGCCGTTCGGCAAGGTCGTGATCTGCGGCGCCACCTCCGGCTACACGCTCGACTTCGACGTCCGCTACCTGTGGATGAAGCAGAAGGAGATCCTCGGCTCCCACTTCGCCAACGCCTACGAGTGCATGCGCGCCAACCAGCTCATGGCCGAGGGCAAGGTCCGCCCGGTCCTCTCGCAGGCGATGGGGTTCGAGGGCGTACCCGAGGCGCACCAGATGCTGCACGAGAACCGCCACTCGGGGAAGATCACGATCCGCGTCGGCGCCACCGACGACCACGAGGGCCAGACCACTCCCGGCGAGGGCGCGATCTGGGCCGAGGTCGGCGCCTGAGCAACTCCGGCGGAATGCTCCGCTGCGCGTCCGCTTCCGCCGGCGCGTAGGTCGACGTTCGGCGGCGCTCAGATCACGGCGGATCCTCGGGCTTCGCCCTGCGGTCCACCGGAGGCGCTGCGCCGCCTCTTGAACGGTCGGGAGAAACCGGCGCCCGCCTTGGGCCACCGGGCAATAAGATGCGCGGCCGATGGCCGAGGTCAACGTCGTCAACTGGCACCTCAACCCGTTCCGGGCCGACCGCTGGTACGCGATCTGGATGCCGGCGCTGGAGCGCGCCCCGTCGTTCGGCGCCCACGGGTTCACGCTGACCCGCTCCGAGGAGGACCACCTGCACTTCCTGCAGACGTCGACCTGGGACTCGCGGGCCGACTTCGACCGCTTCTGGTCCTCGGACGAGGTCGCCGCCGCGCGCGAAGCGGCGATCAACTACTACAACAAGCCGGTCTACCCGGTCTGGCACGCGCTCGTCGCGACCGAGCCCGCCTGAGCGCCCGCCGCCGCGCCCAACCGCGGGAGACGACGGCGCCGAGGCTCGCGGCGGCGAAGGCCGCGTAGCGGGTGCCGGGGCGTCGGCCGGCACGGATCGCCCGCAGCGAGCCCCCGCCGCGGCGAACCGGTCCAACCAGTTCGGCATCGCTACGCCGATGGTGCTTAGATCTGCCCCGTGGCGGAGGTCCTCTACTACGCGATCCCGTTCTTCGTCCTGCTGTTGATCGTCGAGGCGCTCTCGTTCCGCTACGCGCGCGACGCCGACGACCTCGTCGGCTACGAGACCCACGACACGCGGACGAGCCTGACGCTCGGGGTCGGCAACGTGCTCATCAACGTCGCCTGGAAGTCGGCGGTCGTCGCGATGTACGCGGCGGTCTACGAGCTGACGCCGCTGCGCCTCGACCCCGGCGACCCGCTCACCTGGGTGCTGCTGTTCTTCGCCGACGACCTCTCCTACTACTGGTTCCACCGCTGCAGCCACGAGAGCCGCTTCTTCTGGGCGAGCCACGTCGTCCATCACTCGAGCACCCACTACAACCTCTCGACGGCGCTGCGGCAGACCTGGGTGCCGATGACCTACTTCCCGTTCTGGCTCTGGCTGCCGGCGGTCGGCTTCGAGCCGTGGATGGTCCTGCTCGCCCAGGCCTGGTCGCTGATCTACCAGTTCTGGATCCACACCGAGCGGATCCGGAAGCTGCCGCGCCCGCTCGAGGCGGTGCTCAACACCCCCTCCCACCACCGCGTCCACCACGGCTCCAACGAGGTCTACCTGGACAAGAACTACGGCGGCATCCTGATCGTCTGGGACAGGCTGTTCGGCACCTACGCGCCCGAGGGCGAGCGCGTCCGCTACGGGCTGACGAAGAACATCGGCACCTTCAACCCGGTCCGCGCCGCCTTCCACGAGTACGTCGCGATCTGGCACGACATGAGCCGGACGCGCGGGCTGCGCGCGAAGCTCGGCGTCCTCTATCACGGTCCCGGCTGGACGCCGCCGGGCGTCGCCGCCGCCGAGATGGAGTCGGGCACGCGGGGGTAGATCACCGCGCGACTCGCAGCCCGCTGGGCTGCTCGACTGCGCCGGGCCGCCGGGGCCCCCCCCCCCCG
>CAZTGN010000288.1:0-3003 GCA_964613275.1 uncultured Conexibacter sp.
GGTCACCCAAGGGGCCGGGTTCGCGGCGACGATTATCCGGCAGGGCCGCTTGGCGAGCACCCCCTGCAGCGTCTTCCCGTACAGCGGCGTCCCGTCACGGTAGGTGAGCTGCATGACGATCGCCACGGCCTTGATGTCCCGGGCCTCGTCGATGATCGCCTTCGGTGCCTGCCCCGGTCGAACCCGCAGCACGTGCCCGGTCACGCGGCGACCACCGATCAGCTTCGCCCGCTCGATCTTCTCCTGGGCTCGCTCCTGCTCCCCGGGCAGCGGTGCGTCGATCGGCAGGTGGGCGGGGACGTTGAGCAGCGAGAGGACGTGGATGCCGCGGCCCCTGCGGGCGGCGAGCTGCTTCGCGGTGCCGATCGTCAGCTCCGAGAACGGATCGTCCTCGAACGTGACGAGCACCGACCTGTACTCGACCTCCTCGACGTCGAGGGGCTCGGGCCTGACGACCTGGACCGTCTCTTTGATCGGCAGGCCGTGGTGGCGGCGGTAGAGCAGGTAGAGGGCCAACCCGAACACCATCCAGCCGAGCCCGATCGCCATCGTCACCGGGTTCATCGCCATGACGACGATCCAGGCCCCGAGCGTGCCGAGGCCGCCGAAGACGGCCGTCAGCGGTACGTCGACGCCGGCGATCCGGACCCCTCCCGGAGGCTTCCACCCGCGCTCGAAGTCGGGGTCGCGGCGGCGCAGCCAGATGATCGCGGCGTGCGCGATCGTGAACGAGAGCATCGCGCCGAACGAGTACATCGTCGCCAGCAGCTCCTCCTGGCCGGGCAGGATCGCGATCGCGGCGATGATCGAGAAGGTGATGATCGCGACGTGCGGGGTTCGGAAGCGGGGGTGGACCTGGCGCAGCCGCTCCGGAAGCTGGCGGTGCTGGCCCATCGAGAAGGTCAGCCGCGAAACGCCGATCATCCCCGCGTTGGTGGCGATCACGAGGATCACCGCGGCGAGGATGCCGACGTAGGCGCGGAGCACGTCGGTGATGCCCGCCCCGAGGCCGAGGTTCTCGACGATGCCGAGCACCGGATCGCCCGCATACGTCGTCCCGAGCTCGGTCGTGTAGCCGTCGGGCCCGAGCGTGACCGGCATCGCGGAGAGGGCGATCATCGGCAACAGCGCGTAGAGCCCGATCACGGCGAGGATGACGAGCCCGGCGCCGCGCGGGACCGTGCGCTCCGGCTCGACCGCTTCCTCCGACATGTTCGAGATCGTCTCGATCCCGGTGTAGGCGATCATCCCGAGCGCGATCCCGAGCGCGAAGTCGCCCCAGGTCGGCGCGACGCCGAGGTCGACGTTGCCGATCAGGACGTCGGGGCTGAAGACGAGGGCGAGGCCGACGACGGCCAGCAGGACCTGCGTCGCGACGTCGCCGACGGCAAGCACGAGATTCAGCCGCGACGACTCCTGCGTCCCCTTGACGTTGAGGGCGGCAAGGGCCGCGACGAGTGCGATGCTGGCGATGATGTCCCCGGGGCTCTCCCGCAACGGCTCCCAGAACACACCGAGGTAGTGGGGAACGAAGAAGGACGAGATCGCGACCGTGATGATGTAGTTGAGCATCTGCCCCCAGCCGGCGACGAAGCTGACGAGCTCGTTGAACGCGCGACGGGCGAAGCTGGCGGATCCGCCGGCCTCCGGGTGCATCACCGTTCCCTCGACGTAGGTGGCGGCGGTGCAGACGAAGATCAGGCCCGAGATCATGAAGGCGATCGGGGTCAGGCCGAGCGCGAAGGCGGCGACGACGCCGAGCGCGTAGTAGATCGACGAGCCGACGTTCCCGTAGGCGGCGCTGAACAGCGCGCCGGCGCCATGGACCTTCTGCAGGGACTCGTCGCGGGGTACCCGGTGCGCCATGCGGGGCGCGACTATACGACCGCGACGGGAGCGATCAGCGGCGCCGCTGCTCCTCCGCCCCCTCGTTGCCGCGCTTGAGACCCAGCCACAGGCGCCCCGCTCCGAGCAGCAGGAACAGCGCGCAGATCGCGAACTCGGGCGACCACGGTCCCGCGTCGCCGGCCCCGACGACGACGAGGCCCGCCACGGCGAAGACGATCACGAGGGCGGCGAAGAAGCTGCTCGAGATCTCGTAGAGGGTCCGTTCGCGCTTCGGCTCCCGCGGCGAGGCCACCGCCCGAGGATGGCAGAGCTCGGCCCGGGCCCGAGCGCAAGTCACCGGCCCCGGGCTCGCGCCCGGCTCTCACCGCTGAGCGTGGGCTCGCGCCGCTCCGCCACCCCCGGGCGGAGTCGATCGAGGCCGGCGAGAGGAACGTGGTGGGGGGCAGTCCGTTGGGCGGGATCCGTTGCGAGTGGGCAGACGCGACGAGGATGCCGTCGTAACTGACCACTCGTACCGACGCAGCCGCCGAGTGGCCGATTTCCAACCACATGGGTGGGCTGGCTGCCGCTGACCGCCTCCGAACGACGGCGAACGTCCCCTCGCAGCGCCGCCGCCACCCAGGCACGCCGAAAGCCGCCGCCCTCCGCCCCTCGCTGCCCAACCACGTCCCGAGCAACGAATGAGGATCCGGCGCGAGCCCAGGCTCAAGGCTGCAGCCCCGGCGCGAGCCGCGACCCAGCGGTTCAGCCCCGGCGCGAGCCCGCGACGCTCGCGTAGTCGTCGAAACCCGCGCCATGCGCGATCAACGTGGCGTCCACTGTCGCGGCGGCACGCCGCCCACCAGTAGGCGGCGCAGGCTTTCCGGCGCCGCGCCAGCGGCGCCGTGATCTCAGCGCCGCCGTGGCCCCGCCAGCGGTCCGGAGGAAGCGGACGCGAAGCGGAGCATTCCTCCGGGGTGACCTCTAGAAGTTGATGATCGGGATGATCAGGATCGCGACGATGTTCGCCACCTTGATCATCGGGTTGATCGCCGGGCCGGCGGTGTCCTTGTAGGGGTCGCCGACGGTGTCGCCGGTGACCGCGGCCTTGTGCGCCTCGGAGCCCTTGCCGCCGAAGTTGCCTTCCTCGATGTACTTCTTCGCGTTGTCCCAGGC
>CAZTGN010000289.1:0-2950 GCA_964613275.1 uncultured Conexibacter sp.
ACTGGACCCGCACCGGCGGGTGGGCCGGCGGCGGGCCGCGCCCGCCGTGCGGCCGTCCGATGGCAGGAGCGACGGTCGTCGGGTCGGACGGGATCGACGCCGACGGGTGGGCCGGCGGCTCCGCGCTACCGGTTGTCGGGGTCGTCCTCCGGCTTCGGATCGTCGGCCCCGGTCGGCGGCTGCGGGGGCGCGTCGCCCCCCCGGTGGGGGGCCGTGCCGGCGTCGCCGATCTCGGATGAGTAGGTGCGCTCGAGCTTGCGGGTCGCCTCCTCGATCGCGCTCAGAACCTGATCGAGCTCGGAGAGCTGGGCGCCGATCGCCGCTGCGCGGGCGGCGGCGTGGGCCGCGTCCGGGTCGGGGGCCGCCGGGGCGGACGGGCGCTCGGGCCGGTCCTCCCCCGGCACGGTGATCGAGGCCTGCTCGGGGGAGCCCCCGCGCAGCAGGCGGTCGTGCTGGGCGAACGCGAGCCAGAGCGCGGCGATGTCCTGCCGCAGCTCGGCAAGCTCGGCGTCACGCGCCGCGAGCGCGGCATCGACGTCGCCCCGGCGGTAGCCGAACGGGGCTCGCCGCATCGGCGGGTGCGGTCGCTCGCCGACCCCGGCGTCCTGGCCGGGTCCGCCCCCTCGCTCTCGCTCCTCGGCGGCCAACGTGCGGCGAGTATAGGAGCCGGCCCGAGACATCGATGCATTTCCGGGGCGTCGCGACGTGGATCGGATCTGTCGCATCGAGGCCGCGGTTGGTGGTACGGTCCCCGGAAGCTGGGAAGGACACCGGCTTGGAGGATGGTTCGAAGATGATCGCGGCGGAGCTGCGCGGGGGCGGTAAGCCAAGCTTGAACGAAGCGCTGGGATGGATCGGCTCGCGCGTTGACGACGTCTTCGGTTCCGCGATCGGGCGGCTCGAGGACGTCTGGATCGATCCCGCCACCGGCGAGCCGCGCTGGCTCCTCGTCAAGGAGGGGAGGTTCGGAGGGCGCTCGACGCTGGTCCCCTTCGACCAGGCCACCGCGGGGGACGACACCGTCTGGATCCCGTATGAGCGCTCGGTCGTGCGCGAGGCGCCTCAGATCGAGCCCGGCGTCCCGCTCACCCAGCAGGTCGAGGCCACCCTCCGCAATCACTACGCGGCCAACACGGCGGCGGCCGTCGCGCACGGTTATCAGTCCGCCGACCGCGAGGCCGGGCAGGAGGGTTCCCCCGACAGCCGGGCGACCAGCGCCACGGTGAGGCTCGCGACGGCAGGCTCGCAGCCCGAGCCGATGCCGCCGCCGCAGCTCCCGTTGCGTCCAGCTCCACCGATCGATGCGCCGCCCGGGCCCGAGCGGCAGGACGAGCCGTACGGCCATGAGCCGGCCGCGGAGGGCCAGCCGCCGCCACCGTCGCCGTTCCCGCCGCCCTCTCGGCCCGGGGCGGGTCACCAGCCGCCTCCGCCGGCGCCCGCTCAGCCGACCCGACCGGAGCCGCAGCCGCCGCCGGGACAGCCGATGCAGCCGTGGCCGCAGCAGTCATCGCCGGGGCCGCAGCCTCCCCGGCAGCAGGTCCCACCGGAGCAGCCGCACCCCCAGCACCCATACGGCTACGAGCCGCAGCCGACGCAGCCGCAACCGCAGCCGCCGCAGCAGGTCCCACCGGAGCAGCCGCGCCCCCAGCAGCCATACGGCTACGAGCCGCAGCCGACGCAGCCGCAACCGCAGCCGCCGCCGCACGGCTACGAGCCGCAGCCGTCCGCCCCCGTTCCGCTGCCGCCGCAGCCGGCCGCGCGCGGTGGCTACCAGCCGCCGCCGGTGCAGCAGGTGCCGCCTCCTCCCGATCCCCTCGACGTGCTGGCCGGGTTGCCTCCCGGTCACATGGTCGAGATCGAGCTGTCCGGGAGCCTCACGATCAGCGGCGAGCTGCGGCACGCGCGGGTCGTTCCTCCGGGAACCCCCTCGAGCCGCCGCTGAGCGTCCCGGGGGGGCTAGGCCGCTGCTGCGCCCCCCTCGCGGTGCTCGTCGCGCATTCCGCCCGCGGCCCTCGCTGCGGCGTCGGCCGCGATGAGGTCGGCCGCCTCCGACAGCGCTCGTACGAACGATTCGAGCTGCGCACGGACCCGTGCGGCGTCGTCGAGCCCGGCGGTCAAGGCCTGCGCCCTGCCGGCGATCCCGTCGCTGAGCGTGGAGATGCGCTGCTGACGGTCGGCGACCAGGCGATCGGCCACCCGGCGCGCCTCGTCGAGGTGACGGGCGGCATCGATCTCGACGGCCTCCCAGCGGGCGCGGATGCCCGCTTCCGCCTCACGGCGCATCTCTGCGGCTTCCCGCTCGACCGCCGCCACCATCGTGTTGACGAGGCTGTCGGCGCGTCGCTTTGCTTCCTCGAGGTAGGCTGCCGCTTCCCGCTCGGCGGCACGTGCACGCTCGTCGAAGCCGGGCTCGCGATCCCGGGCCGATGGCAGCCGGGACGGGTGGCCCCCGCCGAAGCGGATGCTGAAGCTGCGGCCGGCGCTCTCGAGGCTCTCGAGCGCGGCGCCGAGGCCGGCGTCGGGCGCCGCGAGGTCGCGATCGCGGCCCAGCGCCGGCCCGTTCGGCGCAAGGCCGCCGGCATCGATCGTCTCCTGCTCCTGGCGGTGGGCTCCGATCGCCGCAGTCTAGGAGCGTCCGCGGCGGCACCCGAGGCGCCGTAGGCGCCGCCGCCCGGCTCCCTCGGCTCCCGTCTCAGCGGCGCTCGCCGGTTCCCGGCAGACGCTGCCCGGGCGAGCTGCCGGGCCCGAAGATCTCGTCGAGCATGGGGTCGGAGTCGAGGACGCCGAGGACGGCGGCCAGGTGGTCGTGAATCTCGCCCCGGGTGTTGCCCGCGATCGCCATCTGCATCGCGACGAGGCGCGTGTCATCTGCCTGGCGCCACTGCCGCGGTTGCGGGTCGGGCTGTCGCGGCGTGTCCGCCGGCTCCGGATCCGGCGCTCGCGTCGACGG
>CAZTGN010000290.1:0-2949 GCA_964613275.1 uncultured Conexibacter sp.
GGAGCTGGTCGGGGAGGTCCAAGGCGACGTGCTCTCGGGCCTGTCGGCCTCCGAGCGCGATCGGCTCATCGGCCTCCTGCGGAAGGCACTCGCCGGAGCTCCGCCGCAGCCGCCTTGGAGCTCCGTGGAGGGCGGCTAGCTCCCCCAGCCGGTCGCGTCCGCGTACATCAGCGAGCCCGGCGTGTCGAGCAGCTCGCCGGTCTCGACCAGGGTCTTGAGGCCGGCGAGGATCTGCGGCCAGCCGCCATAGACCTCGGCGTTGGCACCCTCGGGCAGCCGGTCGTGGGTGACCGTCAGCCGGCAGGAGTCGCCGACCGGCTCGATCTCCCAGGTTACCCGCGACTCGCCGACCGCCTTCACTTCGTCGCTCCACAGCGCGGTGACGGTCTGCACGAGCCGCCGCGGCGGCTCGACTTCGACGTTCTCGCCGGCCGCGATGTCGATCACCCCGGGCACCGAGCTCTCGTAGCGGGAGCCCGGCGTCCAGTCGGAGCGGACCTCGACCCCGAAGCTGTAGCGGGATCGCTGCTCGGGGTCGGTGATCGCCTCCCAGAGGCGCTCGGGCGTGGTCTTGATGTAGGTCTCGAACACGGCCATGGCCGTGCCGTCGACCACTGCGCATGGATCGCTCATCGTTGTTCCTCCTCGGATTCGAGCTGCCGCTTGAGGTCGCTGATCCCAGCGGCCCACGGCTCTGCGTACTTGCTGACCCAGCGGTCGTGGATCAGCCGGATCGGGACGGAGTTGAGGAAGTGCAGCTTCTTGCGCCCGGCCCGCCGCGTCGTGAGCAGCCCCGCCTCCTCGAGGATCCGGAGGTGCTTCATGACGCCGAACCGCGTCATCGGCAACCCCTCCTCGAGCTCGGTCAGAGCCTGCCCGTCACGCTCGAAGAGCTCGTCGAGGAGCCTTCTCCGGGTCGGGTCGGCAAGCGCCCTGAACACCTCATCGACTTCCTCCATCACCGCCAGCATATGTGACCGTCTGGTCACTTGTCAAGGGATGTGGACGGGTGGTGGGCCGCTTCGCGGTTAGATGACGGCATGGTCCTCACCGAAAGCGTCGATGGCTGAGCAGATCGCCCGCGACCTCGCCGTCCACGGCCGCGTCCAGGGCGTCTTCTTCCGCGCCTTCGTCCGCGATCAGTCGCGTCGCCGCGGCGTCCGCGGGCGGGCGACGAACGCGGCGGACGGCACGGTCCGCGTCCACCTCGAGGGCGAGCGTGAGGCGGTGGCGGCGGTCGTCGGTGCGTGCGCCGTCGGGCCGGACCGGGCACGCGTCGATCGGGTCGATGAGCGGGCCGGCGAGGTCGAGGGGCTGGAGGGCTTCGAGGTCGGCTGAGCCGAGGGCCGAGGCTCAGGGCTCGAGCTCGTCGAGCGTGCGATCGCTGATCACCGAGCGCGGTCTCTCGGCAACGATGTCGGAGCCCGGCCGGGCCTCGTCGTCGACCCGCTTGACGAGCAGCCAGCGCGGCTTCGCGCCCCCGCCCGTCCGCTGCAGCGCGAAGCCGCCGCTCAGCTTGTGGCCGTGGAGGACGAAGACGGCGTGGCCGCGGTCGAGCGCCTCCGGCCAGGGGACGCGGCCGCCCTGCTCGTAGCCGCCGCGGTCCCAGACGATCGCCCGACCGTCCCCGACCGGCCCCTCGACCTCGTTGTCGGCGGGGTCGTGGTCGCCGGTCTCGATCGCCATCCGCTTGATGGAGGGATCGAGCGACGGGCCCTTCGGCACCGCCCACGAGCGCATCGTCTCGCCGACCTCGAGCCGGAAGTCGAAGTGATGAGCCCGCGCCCGGTGCTCGCGGACGACGAAGGTCCCGGCGCTGACACCGCGGATCGCGAACTGTTCGTGGCCCTCGACCCTGACGTCCTCCTCCGCCGCCGGCTCGGCGGCGGCCCGCTCGATCTCCTCGACGAGCGCGGCGACGGCGCCCGGCTCGCCCTCGGCGTGCGCAGCGAGGACGTCGCCGTCCCGGCGCACCCAGCCCATGACGCCGAGCTCATGGGCACGGTCGACGATGGCGCCGGTCGCGGCCGCGGTCCCTTCGATCCGGATGCGGACGGCGCGGTGCGGCGGCTCCGATCCCATCGCTACGCCGTCGTCGGCTGCTCCTCGTCGCCTCGCGCGTCGAACGGCGCGACCACCTCCTGGAAGTCGGCCCTCGCCGCCAGCAACCGGTCGACCGACGGAAGCGAGGCCCGCCCGCCCAGCCCGAATCGCCGTGCCATCCGCCCGACCCTAACGGGGCGCGAGCTCGGCTCAGTGGCCGAAGCGGACCTCGGGCAGGATCCGACCGAGCCAGCGGGGACGCCACCACGCCGCCCTCCCGGCGGCGCGCAGCAGCACCGGGACGAGCAGCAGACGGACGAGCAGCGCGTCGAGCAGGACGGCGACTCCGAGGATCACCCCCATCTCCTCGGCGGCAGCGGACCCGACAGCGCGAAGGTGAAGAACACCGCGACCATCACCGCCGCGGCGGCGAAGATGACCCGGCCCGAGTGGGCGAGTCCGCCGACCATCGCCTCGCGGGGATCGCCGCTGCGGTCCCAGTGCTCCTTGGCGCTCGACAGCAGGAACACGGTGTAGTCCATGCTGATCGCGAAGATCATCGCGAAGAAGAAGACCGGCCCCCACGCGTTGAGGAACCCCTGCGACTCGAAGCCGAGCAGCCCGGCCCCGTGGCCCTGCTGGAAGATCAGCTCCGCGATCCCGAAGGCGGCGCCGGTCGCGAGCAGGTTCGTGACGACGCCGAGCGCGGCGACGAGCGGCGCCAGCAGCGCCACGAGCAGCAGCAGGAACCCGAGCCCGAGAACGACGCCGATCACGAGCGGCGTCTTCGCCGCGAGCTCGGACTCGAGGTCGTGGTTCTCGGCGACGGCGCCGCCGACGCTCGTCTCCGACGGCAGCGCGGCGCGCAGCCGGTCGATCGTCGCGCCGGTCGCATCGGCCGAGGGA
>CAZTGN010000291.1:0-2946 GCA_964613275.1 uncultured Conexibacter sp.
CTCGTCGCGGCCGGGGACGTCGGCATGGGCGGCGAGGCTCTCGGCGGCGTGCCGGGTCGCCACGGCGTGGCGAAGAAAGCGCTCCGGCAGGCTCGCCCACGAGGGCGACGGCTGGAAGAGCTCGTAGGTCGGCAGCGAGCCGGCCACGGCCCGGACCCCGGCCGCCGTCAGCGCCTCGACGGCGTCCGGCACGCTGGCGATGCGGCCGCTCGGCCCGCCGCCGTTGTTGGCGGAACGCATGACCGCGATCGCCATCGCGGTGTCGGTCTCGACGAGATCGCCGATCTCGGTCAGCGACGAGCCCTCCTGCCCGGTGGCCTTCATCACCCGCTCGACCGTCTCCTCGAGCGCCGGCATCCGGCTGACCGCGTCGAACGCCGCAGCGAGGCGCTGGCCTCCCTTCCCCTGGGCGCCGGAAACGGCGGACGTGGCGGTTTTCTCTGCTGTGCTCATTGCCGATCTACGCACGCGAACCGGGGGCCTCGGCGCTTCAGCGAGCGCCCCCTGACGCTTCGCACACCTGATCGGCAGATGCCCGGCTTCCCGTTAGCCCGGGTCGGAGTCATCCGCGGCCAGGCCCTCGCCGAGCCGGCCGATCGCCCGGTCGAGGCGCGCGAGCGAGCGCTCCCGGCCGAGGGCCGCCAGCGACTCGAATATGCCCGGCGAGACGTTCGAGCCGGTTATCGCAAGCCGGATCGGCTGCAGGACCTTGGTCGCCGAGACTCCCTCCGCTTCGATCAGCCGTCGCAGCCGATCCTCCAGCCGACCCGCGTCGAACGGGTCCGCCTCGGCGAGCTCCCCGGCCGCGGCGACGAGCAGCGACCGCGACCCGGGCTTCATCACCTTGCGCCAGAGCCTGCCGTCGACGCCCTCGAGGCGGGGCTCGGTGAACAGGAACGAGACCAGCGGCCAGACCTCGGCCAGCGTCTGTGCCTTGTCGCGGACGATCTCGCACGCCTCGCGGCGGGTCTCGGGCGCCGCCGCGGCGAATGCCGCCGCCGCCGCCGGGTCGCTGCGCTCGAGCTGGGCTGCGACCTCGACCTCGTAGCGGTCGAGCGCCTCGGCCCGCATGTAGCGGCCGTTCATCCAGCGCAGCTTCTTCTCGTCGAAGATGGCCGACGCGCGCCCGACCCGGTCGATCGAGAACCGCTCCACCAGGTCCGGAGTGGTCAGGATCGTCTCGTCGTCCTCGCTGCCCCAGCCGAGCAGCGCCAGGTAGTTGCGAACCGCGGCCGGCAGGTAGCCGGCCGCGCGGAGCTCCTGCACCGAGGCGGCACCGTGGCGCTTGGAGAGCTTCTTGCCGTCGGGCCCGTGCAGCAGCGGCAGGTGGGCGTAGCGGGGCGCCGGCTCCCCGAGCGCGGCGAGGACGAGCAGCTGCTTCGGGGTGTTCGACAGATGGTCGTCGCCGCGGATCACGTCGGTGATCGCCATGTCGGCATCATCGACCGCAACCGCGAAGTTGTAGAGGACCGAGCCGTCGGCACGGGCGATCACCGGGTCGTCCTGGATCGCGTTCTCGAACGCGATCTCGCCGCGCAGCACATCGTCGACGACCGTGATCCCGGTGCCCGGCACCCGCAGGCGCACCGCCGCGCCGTCGGCGGCGGTGCCGGTCAACGGCTCGCCGCGGTAGCCCCGCCCCGGGTTCAGCCGCCGCCACTCCTGAACCTCGGCGCCGGTCGTCGCGTCGTGATAGGCGGCCCCGGATGCGAGCAGGTCCTCGAGCCGCTCGCGGTGCCGGGGCGCGCGCTCGTGCTGGCTGGCCGGGCCCTCGTCCCAGTCGATCTCGAGCCAGCGCAGGGCGTCGAGGATCTGCTCCACGTTCGCCTCCGTGGACCGCTCGCGGTCGGTATCCTCGATGCGGAGCACGAGAGCGCCGCCCCGGCCGCGCGCCACGAGCCAGTTGTACAGTGCCGTCCGCGCTCCGCCGATGTGCAACGCGCCGGTCGGCGACGGGGCGAAGCGGACTCGGATTGACTCACCCATGCTGATCGGAGCGCATGTTTCCACAGCCGGCGGCCTGCGAAACGCGGTCGACCGCGGCGTCGAGCTGGGTTGCGAGGCGATCCAGATCTTCCACCAGAGCCCGCGCGCCTGGCGGCCGACGAGCTACGGACCGGCGGACTTCGCCGCCTTCAACGAGGCCTTCGAACGCTCGCCGCTGGGCTCGGTCGTGATCCACGCGGTGTATCTGATCAACACCTGCAGCCCCGATCCCGAGATCAGCGGGAAGTCGTTGGCCTCGTTGACGCACGCGCTCCGGATCGGCGACGCGATCGGCGCCGACGGCGTCGTCCTCCACGCGGGCTCGCGCAAGAAGGACCCGCTCGACGAGGCGGTCGAGCGCTCCGGGGCGCTCGTCCGCGAGGCGCTCGCGGAGACCGGGAGCTGCCCGATCCTGTTCGAGAACACCGCCGGCACCAGCGGTCCGCTGGGCCGTGACTTCGACGAGCTCGCGATGCTCGTGGAGGCGGCCGGAGCCGGCCCGCGGGTCGGCATCTGCATCGACAGCTGCCACCTGTTCGCGAGCGGGTTCGAGATCCTCGCCCCCGCCGATCTGGGCGCGGTCGTCGACGAGCTCGACCGGGCCGTCGGGCTCGAGCGGCTGCGCTGCCTGCACGTCAACGACAGCGCCGTGCCGCAGGGCGCCAACCGCGACAGGCACGCCGGCATCGGCGAGGGCGAGATCGGCAGGAAGGGGATCGCCACGTTCCTGTCCGAGCCGCGGTTCGAGGACCTGCCGGCGCTGCTCGAGACACCGGGACCGGACAAGCGCGGCCCCGACCGAGCCGAGATCGAGCTCACCAAGGACCTGCGCAGGCAGGGCATCGAAGCGAGGCGGGCCGGGGCGTGACCCGGCCCGCCGGCGCAGTCGAGCGCGGCAGAGCCGCGCGAGTCGCGCGGTCGTCCCGGAGGCGGGCCGGGGCGTGACCCGGCCCGCCGGCG
>CAZTGN010000292.1:0-2931 GCA_964613275.1 uncultured Conexibacter sp.
TCGATCGTCGCGCCCTCGGGCACGACGCCGTCGCGGTAGCGGTCGATCATCGCCAGGACGCGGCTCGCGAGGTTGCCGAAGTCGTTGGCGAGCTCGGTCTCGTAGCGGGCCTCGAACCCCGCCGTCGAGATCGAGCCGTCCTGGCCGAAGCTGACCTCGCGGAAGCAGTAGAAGCGGAGGGCGTCGGAGCCGTACTGCTCGATCACCCGGAAGGGGTCGAGGACGTTGCCGAGCGACTTCGACATCTTCCTCTCACCCATCAGCAGGAAGCCGTGCACGTACATCCGCTTCGGCAGCTCGAGCCCGGCGGCGAGCAGCAGCGCCGGCCAGTAGACCGAGTGGAACTTGAGGATGTCCTTCGCCATCACGTGCAGCGACGCCGGCCAGAAGCGCTCGGTCAGGTCCTCGCCCGGGCGGGCGAACGAGAGCGCCGTGTAGTAGTTGAGCAGCGCGTCGAACCAGACGTACATGACCTGCTCGTGGTCCCACGGCAGCGGCACCCCCCACTGCAGCTTCGGCCGCGAGAGCGAGACGTCCTGGAGGCCGCCGCGGATGAACGCGAGCGCCTCGTTGCGCCGGAAGTCCGGCATGACCAGCTCCGGCCGCTCCTCATAGAGCCGCAGCAGCTCGCCCTCGAAGCTGGAGAGCCGGAAGAACCAGTTCTCCTCGGTCACGACCTCGAGCACGATCTCGTGGATCGGGCAGGTGTTGTCGGGTCCGAGCTCGGTCGGGGTCTTGAAGTCGGCGCAGCGCGGGCAGTAGAAGCCCTCGTAGATCCCCTCGTAGACGTGGCCGTTGTCGTGGACGCGCTGCATCACCTCCTGCACCTTCGCGACGTGGCGCTCGTCGCTGGTGCGGATGAAGAAGTCGTTGGAGACGTCGATCTGCGGCATCAGGTCGAGAAAGCGCTCGGCGTTGCGGTCGGCCAGCTCGCGCGGCGTCACCCCGAGCGCCTCGGCGGCCTGCGCGACCGGCTCGCCGTGCTCGTCGGTGCCGGTCAGGAAGAACACGTCCTCGCCGCGCTGGCGCATGTGGCGGGCGAGGATGTCAGCGCCGATCGTCGTGTACGCGTGGCCGAGGTGGGGCTCGGCGTTGACGTAGTAGATCGGCGTCGTCACGTAGTAGGCCATCGCCGCAAGCGTATTCGGGAGCCCCCCGGGAGCGGGCCCGGGCTAGGGGAGCGACGGCAGCGCCGCGAAGGCGACGGCCAGCAGGATGTCGCGGACGATCGCGAGCCGGCCGACCCGCCCGCCGGCGCCGAAGCATGCGCACGGCGCCCCCGCCTGCCCGCGCATCAGCGCCGACCCGAGCGTCGCCGCGAACAGCGCCATCAGCGCCGCCGCCGCGTAGGCGGCGCCGTCGCTGCCCGCCGCGACCGCGACAGCGAGCCCGCCCTCGACGGCGATCGCGACCGCCCAGGCGAGCCGCCGCGATCCCGGCGTCGGAAAGCCGTAGGTCGCCATCGCCGCGCTGCTCTCCCGCGGCCGGGCGAGCTTGGCGAGGGCCGACGCGGCCAGGACCCCCGCCAGGAGCAACCGCGCCGCGAGCTCCATCTGGCCGCGCTCCTCCATCTCGAGGCGGCAAGCTACCGGCTCGCTCCGGGGGAGCAGGTGGCGGGGGCAGCGAAGGGGCCGGGAATCCAGGGGCACCCGCGCAGTGATCGGGATTGGGTGTCGTATGGACCCGCGATCCCGATCAGTGGCGGCGATCGCTGGGCTCGCGACCCGCCAGCACGGCGTCGTCGCGCGAGCTCAACTGGTCGAGCGCGGGTTCAGCTCCGAGCGGATCAAGGGCCTCGTCGGTCGCGGCCACCTCCACCCGCTCCATCGCGGCGTCTACGCGGTCGGCCACGCCCGGATCTCGCCGGAGGGCCGCTGGCTGGCCGCCGTCCTCGCCTGCGGAGCCGGCGCGGTGTTGAGCCACGGGCCGGCCGGGCAGCTGCAGGGGATCATCCCGCGGCGGGAGCGGTTCGCGCTGCATGTCTCGATCATCGGCGGCGGCGACCGCGGGCCGCGCGGGGTCGTCTGCCACCGGCCGCGCCGGCTCGAGCCCCGGGACACGACGACCCGCAACCGGATCCCGGTCACGACCGTGACCCGCACCGTCTGGGACC
The DNA here is from genome assembly GCA_964613275.1 of uncultured Conexibacter sp. GTDB lineage: Bacteria > Actinomycetota > Thermoleophilia > Solirubrobacterales > 70-9 > RHKX01. The sequence goes on from CAZTGN010000292.1 coordinate 2,114, forward strand.
TCGCCACCGTGCTCACCCCGCTGCGGACCCGCCGCGCCTTCGAGCAGGCGGAGCGGCTCGGGCTCGAGCGCGAGCGGCTGCGGTCGCTGCTCGGGGCATCGCCGGGCCGCAAGGGCGCCGCCGTGATCCGCGGGCTCCTCGCCGAGCCGATCCTGCCGCTCGCCGCGACCCGCTCGCGGCTCGAGGAGATCGTGATGGAAGCCTGCCGCGACCATTCCCTGCCGGTGCCGGCGTCGAACGTGCCGCTGCTCGGCTACGAGGTCGACTGCCTGTGGCCGGATGCCCGGTTCGTGGTCGAGGCCGACGGCGGCGATCACCTGTCGCGGAGGCAGCGCGACAGCGACAACGAGCGCGACGCCGTCCTCGCCCGGGCCGGGTATCTGGTCCGCCGCTACTCGTGGGCGGCGCTGGAGGACCGCGCGGCGGTGGCGGCCGAGATCGCGGCGATCCTCGGCGAGCGGGGCGGGACCATCGTGCACTGATCGGGATTGGGTGTCGCGTGGACCCCGAATCCCGATCACTGGCGGCGATGTGCTGGGTGGTGGTGGCGGCGGCGGCTACTCGCGCACGCCCGCCAGCACCGCGAGGATGTCCTCGCCGTAGCGCTCGAGCTTGGTCGGGCCGATGCCCTCGCAGGCGAGAAGCTCGCGCTCGTCGGCCGGCCTCGCGGCGGCGATGCCCTCGAGCTGGCGGTTGGAGAGGAGGACGTAGGCGGGGACGCCGTCGGCATCGGAGCGGAGCTTGCGCCCCTCGCGGAGCGCCCCCGCGGCGGCGCGCGCGGCCGGCCCGGCGCCGTCGAGCGGCGAGCCGGCGTCGCG
>CAZTGN010000293.1:0-2928 GCA_964613275.1 uncultured Conexibacter sp.
ACCATCGCGTTGAGGCCGTCCCGCGCCTTGTCGGAGGAGGTCTTGATGCCGGTCAGCGCGGTGCGGATCTTCTGCGCCTGCTTGAGGCAGGACACCGCCTCCTCGGTCGCGACCCGGACCTCGCCGGCATCGACCGTGAGGTTGCGGTCACGCGCCATCGCGACCCGGGCCAGCGCCAACCGGTAGGCGAGCGCCAGCTCGGGGCCGTCGGGGTCGTCGCGGCCGACGGCGACGATCAGCTTGTTGCCCTCGTACTCGTGCAGCGGCTCGCGGCCGGCAGGGACCCGCTCCTCGCCGGCGACGACGAGGACGCCGAACGAGGCGGCCCGTACCGCCATCGCGTCGTCGAGCTCCTTCCAGGCCTCGTTCTTGCTGAGCTTGCGGTCCTTGGACTCGAAGACGATGCGGCCGCTCGCCGGACCCGACCCGGCGCCGACCTCGACCAGCGTGTCGCCCTTCTTGCCGCCGCCCTCGGCGCCCTCGGCGCCGGTGTGGGTCGCGCAGTCGCCGCGCACCGATGCGATCCGTTCGATCGCGTCGTTGACGCGCTCCTCGAAGCTGAAGCCCTTGCGCGTGCCCGCCTCCTCGGCCGCGGCGACCGCCTCCTCGCCGGCGGTGCGCTCGACGAAGACGCTGATCTGCTCCCTGAGTCCGGCGATCTCGCCCTGCAGGCGGCGCGCCTCCTTGCCGTGGCTCTCCCCGAGGGCCCGCGACTCCTTCGCGTGCGCCTCGCGCAGGTCCGTGAGCTGCTTGCGATGACGGTCCTCCGCCTCGAGGACCTGCTTGGCGGTCCGCTGCTGGACCGCGGTCAACGGCCCGTCCTCGGCTGTGAGCGCGCGGTGGAGCTGCTCCTGCTGGAAGCGGGCGGCCGCGGCCAGCATCTCCTTGATCTCGCCCTGGACCGAGTCGGCGCGCTCGACGTCGAACCGGTCGGCGATGTGCCTGGCGATCTCGGCGCTTCCCTCCTCGAGGGTGCCGCTGAGATCCTCGTGCAGGCGGCCGACCCGCTCCTCGAAGACGCGTTGCACGTAGTCGACGTTGGTCGCCGTCGACTCGGAGTCGATCACGCGGGCGCCGATCCCGATCGCCTTGGCGACCGTCTCGGTCGGCGCGGTCCCGGCCTCGGCCCGCTCGCGGACGACCTTGGCGGCGCGCTCGTCGGCGACCGTCAGCCGCTCGATCAGGATCCGGTCGCCGAGCGCGCGGACCGACTCCCCGCCCGCGTCGAGACGCTGCTGCTCACCGTCGAATCGCTCTCGGGGGGATGCTTCCATCGGACTCCCCAAGGTAGTCGCGGCCCCGGATGGGTTCCTGACGCGCCGGCCGACGAATCGCCAGGGCCGAGATCGATCGCGTGTGATCGATCTCACTCCGACACATTTCCCGCCTGTGCAACCATTGCGTCCGTGCAAGCTTCACCACCGGCCACCACGCGCGAGACCCGGCTCGGCCAGCAGCTCTTCGAGCTGTTCCGGCGGCTCACTCTCGACCCCGAGGCGGATCACCTGCGCGCGGTCGAGGAGCTCGATCTGACGCTCTCGCAGGTCCGCGCGATCCACGTGCTCGTCTGCTGCGACCCTGAGCCGCTGCCGGGCGGCCGGGTCGCGGAGCGGCTCGGCATCTCCCCCGCCGCCACGAGCCGGGCGCTCGACGCGCTCGTCACCAAGGGCTTCGTCGCCCGGACCGAGTCCCCCGAGGACCGGCGCGTCCGGCTGTTCGCGATCACCGCGGCCGGGCGCGCCGCCGCCGCGCGGCTCACCGCCCTGAAGCGGGCGCAGCTCGAGCGCTTCGTGGCCGGGCTCGAGCCGGCGCAGCGCCAGACGCTCTCGCGGTCGCTCGACGAGCTCGACCTGAGCGGAGCGGGCTCGTGACGAAGCGCTACGGGCACCTGATCACCGAGGAGAACGCGAAGTGGTGGACGCTCGCGGCGATGTGCTTCGCGCTGTTCATGATCATGCTCGACAACACGGTCATGAACGTGGCGCTGCCGTCGATCCAGGAGGATCTCGGCGCCTCGATCTCGGCCCTCGAGTGGGTGATCAACGGCTACAGCCTCTCCTTCGCCGTCCTGCTCGCGACCGGCGGGCGCCTCGGCGACATCCTCGGCCGGCGGCGGATGTTCCTCGCCGGGGTCGTCCTCTTCGCGCTCTCCTCGGCGACCGCCGGCCTGGCCCCCTCGACCACCGCGCTCGTCATCAGCCGGATCACCCAGGGGGTCGGGGCGGCGCTGATGATGCCGGCGACGCTCTCGATCATCACCAACGCCTTCCCGCCGGCCGAGCGCGGCCGCGCGATCGGAACCTGGGCCGGGGTCTCGGCGCTGGCGCTGGCGATCGGCCCGCTCCTCGGCGGCTTCCTCACCGAGCACGTCTCCTGGCGCGCGATCTTCTACCTCAACATCCCGGTCGCGGCCGGCGCCGTGGTCACGGCCCTGTTCGCGGTCCGCGAGTCGCGCGATCACACCGTCGGCCGCGAGATCGACTGGGCCGGCACCGCGGTCCTCACCGTCGGGCTCACCGCCGGCGTCCTGGCCCTGATCGAGGGCAACGGCTGGGGCTGGGGCTCGGAGCGGATCATCGCCCTGGTCGCGACCTCGATCGTCCTGCTCGGCGTCTTCGTCTGGATGGAGGGCCGGGTCCGGGCGCCGATCGTCGAGTTCGAGTTCCTCCGCAACCGCGACTTCGTCGGCGCCACGGCCGTCGCTTTCATCATCTCCTTCGCGATGCTCGGGATGTTCTTCTTCATGGCCCTCTACATCCAGAACATCCTCGGCTACTCGCCGCTGGAGGCGGGCGTGCGGTTCCTGCCGACGACGCTGGTGATCATGGTCGTCGCCCCGATCGCGGGCCGGATGACCGACCGGATCGGCGCCCCGCCGCCGATCGTCGCCGGCCTCGCGATCGGCGCCGCCGCCCGGGTCATGCCGGC
>CAZTGN010000294.1:0-1217 GCA_964613275.1 uncultured Conexibacter sp.
GGGGTCTCGGTCAAGCTCGCCGCGGAGTCCGGGGTCGGTACGGTCGCCGTCGGTTGCGTCAAGGCCGGCGCCGACCACGTCGTCATCGCCGGCCACGACGGTGGCACCGGCGCATCGCCGCTGTCCTCGATCCAGGGGGCCGGCATCCCCTGGGAGATCGGCCTCGCCGAGACCCAGCAGGCGCTGCTCGAGAGCGGGCTGCGGACCCGGGTGGTGCTCCAGACCGACGGGCAGATGCGAACCGGGCGCGACATCGTCGTCGGGGGCCTGCTCGGCGCCGACGAGCTCGGGCTCTCGACCGCGCCGCTGATCGCCACCGGCTGCATCATGATGCGCGTCTGCCACCTCAACACCTGCCCGGTCGGGGTGGCGACCCAGGATCCGGAGCTACGGGCGCGCTTCTCGGGCCAGCCCGAGCACGTCATCAACTACCTGGCGCTGGTGGCCGAGGAGGTGCGGGGGCTGATGGCGGCGCTCGGCGTGCGCCGCTTCAGTGACCTCGTCGGACGCACCGAGCTGTTGCGGCAGAGCGACCGGACCGACCACTGGAAGGCGGGCTCGCTCGACCTGAGCCCGCTGCTCGCGGTCCCGGCGAAGGCCCGCAACGCACCGCGCGGGTTCGTGCCCGGCGACGCCAGGGAGCACCCGGTCGGTGCCTCCTTCGACGAGCGCAAGCTGCTCGGCCCGGCGGCGGTGGCGATCGAGCGCGGCGATCCCGTCTCCTACGCGACCTCCGTCGCCAACATCGACCTCGCCGTCGGCGGTCGCGTCTCGAACGCGCTCGTCGTCGCCCGCGGCGCCGACGGCCTGCCCGAGGACACGATCCGCTTCGACCTCACCGGCTCGGCCGGCCAGAGCGCCGGCGCCTGGCTCGCCCCCGGGGTGACGATCAACGTCGCCGGGGACGTCAACGACTACGCGGGCAAGGGCCTCTCCGGCGGCGTCCTCGCGGTGCGGCCGGCGACCACGGCCGGGTTCCGTGCCGAGCGCAACGTGATCGCCGGCAACGTCGCCCTCTACGGCGCCACCGCCGGCAAGGCCTTCTTCCGCGGGCTCGCCGGCGAGCGCTTCGCGGTCCGCAACTCGGGGGCGCTCACCGTCGTCGAGGGGATCGGCGAGCACGGCTGCGAGTACATGACCGGCGGCTGCGTCGTCGTGCTCGGCCCGACCGGCCGCAACTTCGCGGCCGGCATGAGCGGCGGCATCGCCTGCATCTG
>CAZTGN010000294.1:1227-2927 GCA_964613275.1 uncultured Conexibacter sp.
GACCCCGAGGACCAGTTCCCTCCGAGCTGCAACATGGGGATGGTCGAGTTCGAGCCGGTCCATCCCGACGGCAACGAGTTCCTCCGCGACCTGATCGCCGAGCACGAGCGACGGACCGGCTCGGCGGTGGCCGCCGGGCTGCTCGATCGCTGGGACGAGGCGGCGAGCGAGTTCGTGGTCGTCATCCCGCCCGGCTTCCGCGCCGCCCTCGCCCACACGACCCCGCCCGCGAAGGGCCGGACGATCAACCTCGCGTAGGGGCCGGCTGGCGATGGCGAACCCACGTGGATTCCTCGAGGTGCATCGGGTCCCGATGCCGGAGCGGCTGCCGCAGGAGCGCGTCCGCGACTACGCCGAGATCTACGGCACGCTGCCGGAGGAGGAGCTGCGCCACCAGGCGTCGCGCTGCATGGACTGCGGCGTGCCGTTCTGCAACAACGCCTGCCCGCTCGGCAACCTGATCCCCGACTGGAACGACCTCGCCCGGGTCGGCGACTGGCGCCGCGCGATCGACCAGCTCCACGCGACCAACAACTTCCCCGAGTTCACCGGCCTGATCTGCCCGGCCCCCTGCGAGTCGGCCTGCGTGCTCGACATCGACGACGACCCGGTGATGATCAAGCAGATCGAATACTGGACGATCAACCACGCCTTCGAGCAGGGCTGGGTCGTCCCCGAGCCGCCCGAGACGCGGACCGGCCGCCACGTCGCCGTCGTCGGCTCCGGCCCGGCCGGGATGGCCGCCGCCGCCGAGCTCAACAAGGTCGGCCACCGGGTCACCGTCTACGAGCGGGACGAGGCGCCCGGCGGCATGATGCGCTTCGGGGTCCCCGACGCCAAGCTCGAGAAGTGGATGATCGACCGCCGGATCGCGATCCTCGAGCAGGAGGGGATCGAGTTCCGCTACGACGTCGAGGTCGGCCGCGACCTCCCGGTCGAGCGCCTCCGGACCGAGCACGACGCGGTCGTGCTCGCGATCGGCTCGCGGGTCGAGCGCGACCTCGGGATGCCGGGGCGCGACCTCGACGGCGTCCACCTCGCGATGCCCTACCTGTACGCGCGCAACCGCCGGGTCGCCGAGTCGCAGGGGCGACCGGCGAAGCACGCCACCCACGAGATCAGCGCCGCCGGCAGGCGGGTGGTCGTGATCGGCGGCGGCGACACCGGCATGGACTGCGTCTCCAACGCGCTCCGCGAGGGCGCTGCCGACGTGCTCCTGCTCGACGTCTATCCGGAGGTCCCGAGCAGCGGCCGCTACCCGAACACGCCGTGGCCGGTCCAACCGCGCCGGCTGGTGACGACCTACGCGCTCGAGGAGGGCGGCGAGCGCCGCTTCGGCCGCCAGGTCCTCGGCCTCGAGGGCAGCGGCGGCAGGGTCAGCCACGTCGTCGCCCGCGAGGTCACCGGCGAGTCGTCGCGCTCGCTGACCCCGGTCGAGGGCAGCGAGTTCGCGATCGAGGCCGACCTGGTCCTGATCGCCGTCGGCTTCACCGGTCCCGAGCACCAGGGGCTGCTCGACGGCCTCGGCGTCGCCTACGACCGCCGCGGCAACGTCAAGGCCGGCAGCTTCGCCACCTCCGTCGACGGCGTCTTCGCCGCCGGAGACGCCCGCGTCGGCGCCTCGCTGATCGTCACCGCGATCGCCGAGGGCCGCCGCTGCGCTCGCGTCGTCGAGGCGGCGCTGCGGGACTGACGCGAGG
>CAZTGN010000295.1:0-2910 GCA_964613275.1 uncultured Conexibacter sp.
CTCGTGCCGGACGCCCCCTGAGATGATGATCTGGTACCGGACGGGTACCCGATTCGCAGTTGACATGTACCGGACAGGTCGATTCGCAGTTGACATGTACCGGACAGGTCGATTCGCGGGTTGACGGGCACCGGAACGGTGCCCGTCTTCGCAGTCGACCCGGAGCCCGTCCCGGCGTCGGCTCGTGCCGCCGGGTCGCGGGGCGCGATGGCGTCCCCCGGGCTTGGCAGGATCGAGGCCGATGGCGAAGCAACGCAGCCGCTACGTCTGTCGCGAATGCGGCCACGAGTCGCTCGCCTGGGCGGGGCAGTGTCCGGGCTGCTCGGAGTGGAACACGCTGGAGGAGGTCGTCATCACCGCGACGACGGCGGCCGCGGCCGGCCGATCGACGCGGCGCCGCTCGGGGGGCGTGGCGCGCCCGATCCCGCTGCGGGAGGTGGAGCAGCCCTCCGAGGAGCGCCTCGGCACCGGGATCGGCGAGCTCGATCGGGTTCTCGGCGGCGGGCTCGTGCCCGGCTCGCTCGTGTTGTTGGGCGGCTCGCCCGGGATCGGCAAGAGCACGATCACGGCGATGGCGCTGGGCAACCTCGCGGCCGAGGGCCGCAGGACCCTCTACGTGACCGGCGAGGAATCGACGGCGCAGGTGCGGATGCGGGCCGAGCGCCTGGGGAAGGGGGCGCTCGCGGTGCCCGCCCTGGCGGAGACCGATCTCGCCGCGGCGCTCGAGGCGATCGAGGTCGAGGGGCCCGACGTCTGCGTCGTCGACTCGGTGCAGACCCTGCACTCGGCGGAGCTGTCCAGCGCGCCGGGGTCGGTCGCCCAGGTGCGCGAGGTGGCCAACGCGCTGATGGAGGTCGCCAAGCGCAGCGGAACCGCGCTCGTCCTCGTCGGCCACGTCACCAAGGAGGGCGCCGTCGCGGGGCCTCGCGTCCTCGAGCACCTCGTCGATTGCGTGCTCCTCTTCGAGGGCGAGAGGGAGCGTTCCTACCGGACGCTGCGGGCGCTGAAGAACCGCTTCGGCGCGACCAGCGAGCTCGGCGTGTTCGAGATGCGCGAGGCGGGACTGGTCGCGGTCGAGGACCCGTCGGCGCGCTTCGTCGGCGAGGCCACCGCGGCACCGGGCTCGGTCGTGCTCTGCGCGATGGAGGGCAGCCGACCGCTTCTCGTCGAGGTCCAGGCGCTCGTCGCCCCGACCGACGTGGTGCCGCCGCGGCGGGTGGCCAACGGCATCGATCGCAACCGGCTGGCGATGATCCTCGCCGTCCTCTCCCGCCACGCCGGGGTCGCGGTCGGCGGCGCCGACGTCTTCGTCAACGTCGCCGGGGGCGTCCGGGTCGACGAGCCGGGCGCCGACCTCGCGATCGCCCTGGCGATCGCCTCGGCTCACCGCGGCGAGCCGCTCTGCGACCGCGACCGGCGCCCGCTCGCCTGCTTCGGAGAGGTCGGCCTCACCGGCGAGCTTCGCTACGTGGCCCATGCCGACCGTCGCGTCGGCGAGGCGACGAAGTTCGGGCTCGCGCCCGTCGTCGGCCCGCGAACCCGCGAGGCTCCGGCCGGGCTCGAGCCGGCGCCGACGCTGCGGGCCGCTGTCGGCGCCGCTCGCAAGCGCGGCGCGGCGGGGCTGCGGGCGGCCGCTTAGCCGCTTGACAGAGCCGAATCCGATCTTTCAACTCGGAATACCCTGAATCCGGCTCTTTACCTGCGTCTGCCATCATTCCGGTCGTTGATGGCGCTGGCTTCCTGGGACGACACGAACGCGGGGCTGGTGCACGAGGACCCGAGGCTGTTGCGGGCGCTCGACATGGTCGCGCCCGGCACCACCCTCCGTGAGGGCATCGACAACGTCATCCACGCCTCGACCGGCGCCCTGATCGTGATCGGCGAGCCGGAGGAGATCTCGTTCCTCTTCAGCGGCGGCCTCAAGCTCGATGTCGACTACACGCCCGGGTTGATCTACCAGGTGGCGAAGATGGACGGGGCCATCGTCCTCGACCCGGAGGCGAAGAAGATCTCCTGGGCGAACGTCCAGCTGATGCCCGATCCGACGATCCACTCGTCGGAGACCGGGACCCGGCATCGGACCGCCGAGCGCGTCTCGAAGCAGACGAACGCGCTCGTGATCGCGATCTCCGCCCGCCGCGACGTCGTCTCGATCTACCTCGACGGCATCAAGTACATCCTCCAGGACATTCCGACGGTGCTGAGCAAGGCCAACCAGGGCCTGGCGACGATGGAGAAGTACCGGCTCCGGCTCGATCGCGTCGCGGCCCGGCTCACGACCGTCGAGATGGCGGGCGCCGCGACGCTCCACGACGTCCTCACCGTGCTGCAGCGCGCGGAGCTGCTGCTGCGCACCTCGAACGAGGTCGAGCGCTACATCATCGAGCTCGGGGCCGAGGGGCGGATGATCGAGATGCAGCTCGAGGAGACGGCGGTCGGCGTCCTCTCCGACCGGATCGCCCTGATCCGCGACTACGCCGAGGATGAGGGCGAGGACGCTCTCGACTCGACGCTCTCCGAGCTGGCGAAGCTGAGCCACCAGGAGCTCCTCGACCTCGGCCGGCTCGCCGAGCTGCTCGGCTACGACCGCAAGGCCAACCCGCACGACCTGCACGTGTCGGCCCGCGGCTACCGGGTCCTCGGCCGGATTCCCCGATTGCCGCGGCTGGTCGGCGAGAAGGTCATCAAGCACTTCGGAAGCCTCGAGGAGATCCTCGCGGCCGGCGACGAGGAGCTCGCCGCCGTCGACGGCGTCGGCGAGGACAGGGCCGTCGACATCCGCGAGGGGCTCGAGCGCGTGCGCGAGTCCGAGGTCTTCGAGCGATACCCACTGATGTGAGAACAGGCGCCACGGAACGGGCGCCGCGACCAGAGGAGGCAACGATTCCTGAGGTAGTTGAAGAAGCGACC
>CAZTGN010000296.1:0-2881 GCA_964613275.1 uncultured Conexibacter sp.
AGCCGGCGTCGCGCTCGACCGCGCGTCGCGAGCGCGTCGTCGCGGCGGCGAGGCGGTCGGTGCTGATCGCCGGCTTCGTCGCCGCCACCCGCGCCTCGCCGCGGAGCTCGGCCAGAAACGGAGAGGGGCGCTCGCGGTCGGCGAGGACGACGCAGCGGTGGCGGGCACGGGTGATCGCGACGTGGAGGACGCGACGCTCCGCCTCCCAGCTCGCGCTGAGGCGATGCGGCAACAGCTCCTCGTTGACGCCGTAGACCGCGACCCGGTCCCACTCGCGGCCCTTGACCTTGTGGACGCTCGCGAGTCGCACGCCCTCGCCCCCCGCCGAGGACTCGAGCGCCGCCCGCAGCCACGGCTCGAAGCCGCCGGGCTCGTCGTGGAGGTCGGCGACCTGGATCAGCCCCTCGAGGTCGTCGAGGTGGCTCGCCGTCGCCTCGGTGCCCTTCGAGCCGTCGAGCATCGCCATCGCGCCGCCGAGCCCGATCCGGTCGCGGACCGCCTCGAGCAGCTCGCGGGTCGTCGCCCCGGATCCCGCGAGGCCGGCAAGCGTCGCGACGTCGTCGGCCATCTCGTCGATCTTGCCGGCGACGCGCTCGTCGTCGATCTTCCGGCCGATGTAGCGGAGGTCGTCGAGCGATCGGCAGTTGGCGAGCCACTTGCTGATCCAGCGCGGAAAGCCGCGGCTGGGGCGGCGGCGGATCGCCTCGAGGTCGGCGCCGACGAGGTTCTCGGGATCGACCGCGACCCGCACCCAGGCGAGCGCCGCGGCCGCGCCCGTCCGCTCGAGGAGCTCGCCGCGGACCGCCGAGGCGACCGGTACGCCGGCGCTCCACAGCGCCACCTGCGGCGCCAACAGCAGCGAGTTGACGCGGGCCAGCACGGCGACGTCGCCGGGGCCGACCTCGGGCTCGGCGAGCCAGCCGCGGACGAGCTCGACCAGCGTCGCCGCCGCCTCGGCGCGCGGCCGCTCGCGAAGCTCGAGCGCGCCCGGGTCGGGATCGGCGCCGGCGGCGGGGCGGATCGTCTTCGGGACCCGCACCCGGTTGTAGCCGAGCAGCGTCGCCGCGCCGCTCACGATCGCCTCCGCGCAGCGGTAGTTGACCTCGAGCGCGGTCCGCTCGGCGCCCGGGAAGTAGTCGCCGTAGTCGACGAGGAAGCGCGGGTCGGCGCCGGCGTGGTCGTAGATCGTCTGGTCGTCGTCGCCGACGCCGAAGACGTCGAATCCCGGCATCGCCAGCAGGCGGATCATCAGGACGTGCGCCGGCGTCAGGTCCTGGAACTCGTCGACGAGCAGGTGCCGGTGCTCGCGCTGGACGCGGCGCCGGAACCCGCCGTCGCGAAGCAGCGCCTCGAGCGTCGCGTAGATCTGCTCGTCGAAGTCGACCGCCCCCGCCGCCGCGAGCCGCTCCCGGTAGCCGTCGAAGCCGGCGGCGAGGCCGGGCACGTCGTCGCGCTCCTCCTCGACCTCCGTCGGCGGCACGAGCCCGAGCCGGACGATGCCGAGCGCGTCGATGTAGGGACCGATCGGGTCGGTGTTGGTCCGTCGCTGCCTCGGGATCGGAAAGGCCTCGGCGGCGAGCTCGCGCGCCTCGGGCTCGGTGAGAACGCGGGCGCGCGTGCCGCGGTGGCGGTTGAGCAGCGAATAGCCGAGCGAGTTCAGCGTCCGGGTCCGCGGGGCGAGCGCCGCGAGGCGCGACTCGAGCTCGTCCTGGGCGAGCTTGTTGTAGGCGACCGCGATCACCGCCTCGCGCCGGTAGCCGCGATCGGCGAGCAGGTGGCGCATCCGCTCGGTCAGGACCCGGGTCTTGCCAGAGCCGGCCGGGGCGATCACCCGGACCGGGCCGCCATGGTGCTCGACCGCGGCGAGCTGATCGGGCGCGAGGTCGGCCCGGGCACCGGGCTGCTCACGCGGCATCGGATCGATCGATCCCGCCTCGACCGCCCCGGCCTCGACGACGAGCGCGTCGCCGGTCGGCGCGCTCCAGCGCGGGCCGCCGTCGATCCACGCCTCGCGGCCGTCGGGCAGGACGACGTCGGCGCTGCCACCGGGGGCGGCGCCGAGGCGGACGGCCTTCTCCCCCCCCCACCAGACGGGCTCACCCTCGCGGGCGTCGTAGTTGTTGGCCCAGACGAGGTGATGGAGGCGGTCGCGGGGCAGGTCGAGGTCGGGGGCGAGCGTGAACGGAGGATCGCCGACCGACTCGGGCGCGCGGAAGCCGGCCGGGTCGGTTCCGAGCGAGACGACGACCGGCTCGCGGGCGGACCACCTGGCATGCAGGCGGGCGACGACCGCGACCGGGTCGGCGGCCTCGTCGGGTCCGACCTCGACCCGCTCGGCGCCCGCCCAGGGAGCGGGAGGCTCGACACCGGCGGCGACGATCACGCCGCGTCCGAGCGCGGCCGCTGGGCCCGGCCGCGTCACCGCCGCGGCTCGCGGCCGGTCAACTCGCGGTAGAGATCGTTCGGCCTCGCCCCGGTCAGCGCCGCGACCACCTGCGCGGCGGCCCGCGGCCGCGCCCCCGACTGGACGAGCCGGCGCAGGGCATCGACGGCGAAAGCGGTGTCGGGAGCCGCCGCCCGCTTCTTCGAGGGCGCGATGACGACGACGATCTCGCCCTTGACGTCGCCGCGGAACTGCCGCGCGAGATCGCCGAGCGTGCCGCGCGCGACCTCCTCGTGGAGCTTCGTCAGCTCGCGGCAGACGGCCGCGGGGCGGTCGGGAGCGAGAGCCGCAAGCGCCCGCAGCGAGGCCGGCAGCCGCCGCGGCGACTCGAAGGCGACGATGGTCTCGGTCGATTGCAGGACACGCTCGAGCTCTCCCGCGCGGCGCGGCAGGAATCCCTCGAAGCGCCAGCGGTCGGCGGGCAGGCCGGAGGCGACC
>CAZTGN010000297.1:0-2866 GCA_964613275.1 uncultured Conexibacter sp.
GACCCCACGCAGCTCGAAGCGGCGGTCAAGCTCGCCCGCCTGCTGATCGCGGCCGGCGGGGAGGACGAGGCGCACGCCGCGCTCGAGCCGTTTCCCAACGACTTCACCGCCTCCGGCCTGCGCGCCCGCATCGAGCTCGGCGCCGAGGATCCGGCGGCTCCCGCCCTCGCCGCCTGGGACGACGGCGAGCACGAGCGGGCCCTCGATCTCCTCCAGGAGGAGATCGGGACCGCCGATGAACCCGGGCGCATCGACCTGTTGCGCCGCGTGATGGTCGCGATCTTCACCGAGCTCGGGCCCGAGAGCGAGCTCGCGCGCGAGCACCGCCGCCGCCTGTCGGTGGCGATCACCTGAGCGCGCGGCGATGCCCGAGATCGGCGGAGTCGGCCTCATCACCGCCCTGCTTGCGGGCGCCGTCTCCTTCTTCTCGCCCTGCGTGCTGCCGCTCGTTCCCGGCTACCTGTCGGCGGTCACGGGCGTCGCCGCGGCCGACCTCGATCAGGCGAGCTGGCGGCGGGTCGTCCCCCCCGCCCTCGTCTTCATCGCCAGCTTCTCGACGATCTTCATCCTCCTCGGCCTCACCGCCGTCGGCCTGACCCAGACGCTGCGGCAGAACCAGGACACCCTCGACAAGGTCGCCGGCATCCTCATCATCGCGATGGGCGTCCTCTTCGTCGCCCAGCTCTTCGTCGTCCGCCTCAACCGCGAATGGCGGATCGAGGCGCTGATCGAGCGCGCCGGCAGCGGTGGCCCGCTGATCGCCGGCGCCGCGTTCGCGATCGCCTGGACGCCCTGCATCGGCCCGACGCTGGCGGCGATCCTCGCCCTCGCCGGCTCGACCGGCTCGGTCGCCGAGGGCGGGCTGATGCTCGCGGTCTACTCGCTCGGCCTCGCGATCCCCTTCCTGCTCACAGCGGTCGCCTTCGCGCGGATGACGACCGCCTTCGGCTTCGTCAAGCGCCACTACGGCGCGATCATGGCGATCGGCGGCCTCATCCTGATCGCGATGGGCGTGCTCGTCTTCACCGGCGAGCTCACCCGCCTCAACCTCGAGGCCCAGCAGGCCCTCGACGACCTCGGGATCAACTTCTTCAACGAGATCTGAATCGCTCCGGCCGAATGCTCCGGCTTGCGCCGTCCGCTTCGATCGGTCGGCGCGCAGGTACCCGACGGGAGCCGGGCTCACCAGAGTGAGGATTCGACGAGATCGCCGTCGAAACGTCGCGATCGTCCCGGCCCGCCGGCTTGACCGGGACCGGAACCGCCTCGGGCGTCTCGACCTCGACCGGGGTGCCGATCGCCTCGGTCTCCTCGATCCCGGCGCCCTCGAGGTCGCGCGAGCAGACGATCCGGAAGCGGCCGGTACCGAGCTCGGGGTCGGGGACGATCGGCAGGCCGCGGATCTCCTCCCAGCCGAGCCGCTCGACCTCGAACGGGTTCATCCGGACCTCGGCGGCGGGGTACGGGCAGGAGCCGTTGTGCTGGTCGATCGCCTTCGAGATCGCCTCGAGGTTCTTGGCCTCGGCTCCCACGGGATCCACGGTAGCAGCAGGGCGGCGACGGCTTGACAGCGAACGTCCCGGCTCTGCCGGGGGACGTCCGGGCGGCCGTCGGGAACGCCTACGGCGGCGTGGCCTGCCCGTCGCCGTCGTTGCCCCAGCACGCCGCGGTCCCGCCGCTGGTGATCCCGCAGGCGTGGCCCGTGCCGGCGCTGACCGCCGTGAAGGCCCCCGACGGCGGCGTGGCCTGGTCATCGCCGTCGGTGCCCCAGCAGGCCAGCGTCCCGGCGCTGCGGACGCCGCAGCTGAAGTCGGCGCCGGCGCTGACCGCCGTGAAGGTCCCCGACGGCGGCGAGGACTGCCCCCAGGTGTCCTCGCCCCAGCAGGCGAGCGTGTTGTCGCTGCGGATCCCGCAGGCGTGGACGCTGCCGGCGTCGACCGCCTTGAACGTCCCCGACGGGGGCGAAGCCTGACCGGACCAGTCACCGCCCCAGCAGTCCAGGGTCGCGTCGCCGCGGACGCCGCAGGCGAACGCACCGCCGGCGCTGACCGCCGTGAAGGCCCCCGCGGGCGGCGTCGACTGCCCCCAGCCGTCCTGCCCCCAGCAGTCCAGCGTCCCGCCGCCGACGCCGCAGCTGAAGTAGTCGCCGGCGCTGACCGCCGTGAAGGCGCCGGCCGGTGGCGTCGCCTCGCCGGTGGCGTTCCAGCCCCAGCAGGCGAGCGTGTAGTCGCTGCGGACGCCGCAGGCGTGCTCGGCGCCGGCGCTGACCGCCTTGAACGTCCCCGCCGGCGGCGTGGCCTGCCCGGCTCCGTCATAGCCCCAGCAGACCAGCGTGTCGTCGCCGCGGACGCCGCAGCTGTATCGGGCGCCGGCGCTGATCGCCTTGTAGGCCTTCCCCGGAGGCGGCTTCCCGCAGATCTCCTCGACGAGCTGCTCGGCGTCCGCGAGCGCCGCTTCGGCGTCACGCAGGGCCCGCGTCGCCTTGCCGAGCTTCTTCTTCGCCTTCGCAACCTTCTTCTTGGCGCGTGCCACCGCCCGCTTCGACCCCCTCCGCTTCGCCGCCTTCAGGTCATCCTTGGCGGCGGCGAGCTTCCGCTTGGCGCCCTTCTGCTTCCGCTTCGCCCCGGTGAGGCCCTGCTCGGCCTCGTCCCTGGCGGCCTTGGCCTCCTCGCAGGTCACCGGGACGGCCCCGGCCCGCGCAGAGGCCACGGGCGATGCCCCGGCCCCGGCCGCCGCGCTCGAGCGGGCCGCGGCCGTCGGCGGGGCGATCAGGACCAGAGCCACCAGCGCCGCAACCAGCGACAGCGCAAGGGTCGGCGGCCCTGGCTGCCAGGTGCCACGCTCCGCCGTCGGGTTCATCGGTCAC
>CAZTGN010000298.1:0-2858 GCA_964613275.1 uncultured Conexibacter sp.
ACACGACGGGCTCCAGCATCATGCCCCAGAAGAAAAACCCCGACGTGGCCGAACTCGTCCGGGGGAAGACGGGGCGCGTCTACGGCAACCTCGTGCGCATGCTCACGATCCTGAAGGGGCTGCCCATGACCTACAACCGGGACCTGCAGGAGGACAAGGAGCCGCTGTTCGATGCCGCCGACACGATCGAGCTCGGCCTGCGCGCGCTCGCCGGCATGCTCGCCGGCATCGAGTTCGACCTCGAGCGGATGGCGTCCGCGGCGGGGGACGAGATGGCCGCCGCCACCGATGTCGCCGATCTCCTCGTCCGCCGCGGGCTGCCGTTTCGCGAGGCGCACGCGGTCGTCGGCAGCCTCGTCCGCCACGCCCTCGCCGCCGGCATCCCGCTCTCGGCGATCCCGCCGGAGGAGCTCGCGACCTTCTCGGAGCTGCTCGACGACGAGTACTACGAGGTCCTTCGCAGCGGCGAGTGGTTGGCGTCGAAGCTGTCGCGCGGAGGGGTATCGCCGGAGGCGATCGCCACGCAGCTCGAGATCGCCGCCGCGAGCCTCGCCGAGCTGCGGGGATGAGCGTCGCCGCGACGCTCGACCGGGGATTCTTCGAGCGGCCGCCTCGCGACGTCGCCGCCGGACTGATCGGCTGCACCCTGCTCCACCGGGGCGTGGGCGGCGTCATCGTCGAGACCGAGGCCTACGAGCGCGGCGACCCGGCCTGTCACGCCTTCGGGGGGCGGACGCCGCGCACCGCACCGCTGTTTGGGCCGCCGGGGCATGCGTACGTCTATCTCTGCTATGGGATCCACTCGATGTTCAACCTCGTCGCCGAGCCGACGGGCACGGCCGCGGCGGTGCTGGTCCGGGCGCTCGAGCCCACCGCGGGAATCGAGCTGATGCGCCGCCGCCGCGGCCGCGACGGCATCCACGACCTCTGCTCGGGACCCGGCAAGATCTGCGAGGCGCTCGCGATCGAGCTCTCGCAGACGGGCGCGGACGCGTTGCGGGAGCCGTTCCGGATCCATGCACCGGACGGCCCGTCCGACGACGAGGTCGTCGCCGGAGCGCGGATCGGCCTCAACAGGGCAGCGGATTACCCGTGGCGCTACTGCCTGGCCGGCAGCGGGTTCCTCTCGCGGCCGGCCGGCTGACGGCCCCGACGCCCTACGGGACGGTGCCGCCGGCGTCGGCACCGCCGGTCCCGGTCGGGGCGGGAGCCTGCTCGGTCGGCGCGGGCGCGGGCGCGGTCGGCACCGGCTCGACCGGAGCCGGGGCGGGCGTCGTGGTCGGGGCCGGCGTCGTGGTCGTCGCCGGCGGCAGGTAGGTGTCCGGGGCCGTCGTCGTGGTCTCCTCGCCGGCGCCGCGCTCGACCTGCAGGGCGTCCCAGGCGGAGACGATCTCGTTCCAGATCAGCGCCGGGATGGTGCCGCCGTCGACGGGCAGGCCGCCGAACTCGGTCTCCATCGGCGTCGCGCCGTCCGGATAGCCGACCCAGACCGCGACCGTGATCTCCTCGTTGGCGCCGACGAACCAGGCATCGGCGTTGTTGTCGGTCGTGCCGGTCTTGCCCCAGACGTAGTCGTCGCCGACCTGCGCCCGCTCGCCGGTGCCGCTGGTGACGACGGTGTGGAGGATGTCGGTCGCCGTCTGCGCGACCGACGCGTCGACCACCTGGTCGGAGACCTTCTCGTTCTCGCCGCTCGCACCGAGGTTGTCAGGGACGGGATCGCCGTCCTGGCCGAGGACCCGGTCGATGGCCACGGGTCCCTCGCCGTTGCCCCTGCTCGCGAGCGAGCCGCTGACCCGGGCGCCGCCGTTGGCCAGGGTGTTGTACGCGTATGCCATCTCCAGCGGCGTCACCCCGTGCGTCAGCCCGCCGAGGATGATCGCCGGGTTGTCGTCGATCTGCGAGGTGACGCCGAGCTCGTGTGCCGTCTTGACGACGTCGTTGATCCCGACCGCGAGCCCGAGCTGCGCGTAGACGGAGTTGTCGGAGTACGTGGTGGCGGTCGCGATCGAGGCGGTGCCGAGGTAGTTGTCGTCGTAGTTGCTGACCCGGAAGTGGTCGGTTATCTCCTTCTTCTTCCCGTTCTTGCGGATGGTCGTCTCGAAGGGAAGCTGCTGCGGCGCCGACTCGAACGTCTCCTCCGGCGAATGCCCCTCGGCGAGCGCGGTCACCAGCGTGAACGGCTTGAACGACGAGCCGGGCTGACGCTGGCCGTTGGTCGCGAGGTTGAACGGGCTCTCGTCGAAGTCCTGGCCGCCGACCATCGCCAGGACCTCGCCGGTGCCGTTCTCGATGGCGACGACCGCGGCGGTCGGCCCGAGGCCGGCGAGGTTGTCGGAGACGGCCTGATTCGCGGCCTCCTGGAGGCCGAGGTCGAGCGTGGACCTGATCTGCAGGCCGCCTCCGAACGCCTGCCCGGCGCCGTACTTGTCGACGATCTGCTGGCGCAGCCAGTCGGTGAAGTAGGGCGCCTTCGATTCCTCGGTCGGCGGCTGGATGTCGTCCTTGCCGGGCACCGGGGAGTCGAGCAGCGCCTGGAAGTCCTCGTCGCTGATCTCGAGCACCCCCTGCTCGCGCATCTTCGTCAGAACCACGTTGCGCTGGGCCTGGGCATCATCGGGGTTGGTTCGCGGGTCGTAGGCGGCGGGGGAGGAGATGAGCGCCGCCAGCATCGCGGACTCCTCCGGCAGCAGCGCCGCGGCACAGCGCTCGTCCGGGTCGCCGCAACCGGGATGGGCGGCCCCGAAGTAGGTGTGGGCGGCGGCCTCGATGCCGTAGGCCCCGTTGCCGAAGTAGATGTTGTTCAGGTAGTTGGTGAGGATCTTGTCCTTCGGCCACTGGCGCTCGATCTGGTAGGC
>CAZTGN010000299.1:0-2848 GCA_964613275.1 uncultured Conexibacter sp.
CGAAGCCGCCCCGACGGCGCCTCGCCGGGCCGGCCGCGGCCGGCGGAGCCGTCCCGACGGTGCCACGCCGGGCCGGCGGCTACTCGGGCGGGGCCGCGGCTCCGTCCGCGGGGCGGAGCTGCCTGAGGACCTTGGAGAGCAGGTGGCGGGCCCGCTCCAGCTCGAGCGAGCCGGACAGCCAGCGCATGCAGAAGCCGTCCACCAGGACGATCAGCAGCTCGGCCGCCTCATCGGGGTCGACGTCGGGGCGGATCGAGCCGTCCTCGATCCCGCGATCGATCGCCTCGGCCACGGTCAGGCGCCAGGCCCGGGTGATCGTGCGGACGCTCGGCCTCAGCTCGGGCTCGAAGACGGCGTTCGCGCTGACGTCGCCCCAGACGACCGAGTAGTCGCGCACGCCCGGGCTCTCGTCGAGCTCGGCCAGCAGCGCCGCCTCCACGGCCTCGTAGCCGCTCTGGTCGTCGGAGGCGAGCCGCAGGGCGGTCGACGGCGCCAGCTCGCTGGCGTACTCGAACGCGGCGTTGACGAGCCCGGAGCGGTTCCCGAAGTGGTAGTAGAGCAGCGCCGTCGAGACACCGGCCTCCTTGGCGACCTGCTCGACCCGGAGCCCGTGGATCCCCTGGCGGGCGATCGTCCCGGCGGCGACCGCGAGGATGGCCTGCCGCGAGCGCGCGCTCCGGTCCTCCCCTTCCGGGTCCTCCCCTCGCCGCTCGACGGTGGCCGCGCGTGCCATGGCGCCGATTATCCGCCCTGGGGCGGACCGATCGGCATCGACGGCCCCGAGGAGTCCCCGGCGAAGGGCGGGCGCGCCGGGGCGCCCGCCCTCCTGCCGGTCCGGCCTCAGCGCTCGTGCGGATCGAGCGGGCTGTCGGGGTCGGCCCAGACGACCTCGCCGCCGACCATCGTCATCAGGACCCCGGTATCGGAGACCCGCTTGATCTTCGTCTTGAACACGTTCTGATCGGTCACGATCAGGTCCGCGAGCTTGCCCTTCGCGATCGAGCCGAGCTCGTCCTCGCGGTGCAGCTGGTAGGCCACACCGATCGTCGAGGCCTTGACCGCCTTCGCGAGCGAGATGCTCTGCTGCGGGGCCAGCGGCCCGGGATAGATCGCCCGCGCCGGGTTCACCTCGCCGGTCCGGGTCACGGCCTGCTCGATCGCCGTGAACGGGCCGAGCGGGTTGACCGCCCAGTCGTCGCCCTGGGCGACGACGCCGCCACCCTTGACGACGCCGCGCGCCGGGTACATGTTGTCCATGCGGTCGGGGGCGATGTAGCCCTCGATCGCGTCGACCGACCAGGCGTCGCGCTGGTTCCACTGCAGCGACATGCTGGCGATCACGTCGAGCTCGCCGAACCTCGGGATGTCGGCGTCGTCGACGAACTGCATGTGGGCGATCTGGTCGCGTCGATCCCAGGGCTCGTTGTCGTCGGCGACGAACTCGTAGTTGTCGAGCGCGTCACGGACCGCCCGGTCGCCGATCGCGTGCGAGTGGATCGTCCACTTGCTCTCGTCGAGCCTGTCGTAGGACAGGCGCGCCCGCGAGCAGGAGGGATCCGGCCCACGCCAGCCGCTCGGCACCCACTCCGGGGCCTCGGCCGTGCCGACGTTGATCCGGTAGTCCTCCAGCATCGCCGCGGTCTGGGCCGGGAACTCGGCGACGCCGTCGCAGAACATCTTCGCCGTGTCGACGCTGAGGTCGCCGGGGCTGGCCGGGCTCGCGTAGCCGTCGTACTCGTCGCGCAGGGCGTTCATGCCGCCGATGTAGGAGTCGATGAACGCTGGATCGGTCGTGCGGCCGATGGCGCCTGCCGAGAGCGCCTGGTTCAGGCGCAGCGTCAGCTCACCGTCGTCGGCGATCCGCTTCTCCAGCGCGAGGTCGTCGGCGGATCCGATCGCGTGCATGGCGAAGGTGATCCCGGCGCCGTTCATCGTCTCGTAGTCGCTGATCTTGCTCAGGTAGTCGGCATCGGCCGGCTGCGGCACCGTCGGGCCCCAGTCGGCGCCACGGACGTCGGAGAACTGGCCGTTCGGGTACCCGTCCGGCTCACGGCCGATGAACCCGCCCGGCGGGTCCGGGGTGTTCTCGTCGAAGCCGGCGTTCTCGATCGCCGTCGTGTTCGTGTACATCTTGTGGTTGTCCATGTTGAGGATCACGATCGGCCGCGTCGTGCCGGTGCCGTACGGATCGTCGGCGGGGTCGGCGCTGAGCCGATCGAGGACGTGGCGGTCGATCTCCGCGCCCTTGGGCAGCATGCCCTCCGCGAAGAACTCGGTCGCGTAGAGCTGGTAGTTGCTGTCGAGGTAACCGACCTCGTCATCGCGCAAGAGGCATGCCTTGAGCTTGCCGAGCACGTCGTCGACCGTGCCGCCCTCGAAGTCCATGAAGCACTGCTTGCCGGGGCCGTTGTGGAAATGGCCGTCGCCGAGGCCCGGCATCAGGGTCTTGCCCTTCAGGTTGACGACCTCGGTGCCGTGCCCGATCTGCTTGCGGGCGCGATCGTTGTCGCCGACGTAGGTGATCACCCCGTCGTCGACGGCAACCGCCCGCGCCCACTTGACGCCGTCCGAGATCAGGTTGTCGGTCTTCGGGTAGAGGAGCACCTTCCCGTTGAGGAAGACGGTGTCGGCGTTGCCGCCGCCGCGGTGGGCCGAAGCCCGGTCCTGTGAGATCGCCGCCAGGGCGAGCGCGCCGAGGATGACGGCGAGCGCCGCCCCGATGGCGACGCTGAAGCGCCGGTTGTGCGACGGGTGCTGAACGGTCAATTGGGGTGCCTCCCTCATCCGCCCCCGACTCGTTCGGAAGCGTTCGATTCGCGCTGAAAGATCTTCAGCCGCCGGCATCCTA
>CAZTGN010000300.1:0-2816 GCA_964613275.1 uncultured Conexibacter sp.
CGCGCGGCGCTCGGCGCTGAGCGAGGCCGCCGACATGCTGACCGGGCGCGTGATCGCCGGCGCGCGGACGATCTGCTTCGTCGGCAGCCGCCGCGGCGCCGAGCTGATCCACAAGTTCACCCGCGACCAGCTCGCCGAGCGGGGCCGAGGCGACCTCGCCGCGGCGATCGCGCCCTATCGCGCCGGCTACACGCCCGAGCAGCGCCGCGAGGTCGAGGCGCGGCTCGCCGGCGGCGAGCTGCGGGCGGTGGTGGCGACGAACGCGCTCGAGCTCGGGATCGACATCGGCGAGCTCGACGCCGCGGTCTGCGTCGGCTTCCCCGGGACCGTCGCGAGCCTGCGACAGATGTGGGGGCGGGCGGGCCGGCGCCGCGATGGGCTCGCCGTCTACCTCGCCGGGATCGACGGCCTCGACCAGTTCTTCTGCCGCCACCCGACCGAGTTCCTGACCCGTCCCGTCGAGGCGGCGATCCTCGATCACGCGAACGAGCGGATCCAGTCGGGACACCTCGTCGCCGCGGCGTTCGAGCTGCCGCTCGGCGGCGAGCGCGACGACGAGATCCTCGGCGCCGGCTGGCGCGAGCGGGCCGACGCGCTCGTCGCCCACGGTCACCTGCGGCGCGGCCGCGGCGGCCTGCTGCGGGTGCGCGGCGCCGACTACCCGGCGGGCGCCATCGGCCTCCGCTCGGCCTCCGCCGACGCGGTCACCGTCGTCGATGCCTCGAGCGGCGAGCTGCTCGGCACGGTCGAGGCCGAGCGCGCGTTCTCGACCGTCCATCCCGGCGCGATCTACCTCCACCTCGGTCGCTCCTACGAGGTCACGGAGCTCGACGTCGCGGGGCGGCGCGCGATCGTCGCCCCGTTCAGCGGTGACTGGTACACGCAGCCGCGCCGTGAGACCGAGGTCTACATCGCGCGGATGGGGGGGCGCCGCGACGCGCTCGGGGTCGAGCTGCACCTCGGCGTCGTCGCGGTCAGCGAGCAGGTGATCGGCTTCCAGCGCAAGCGGATCGGGGCCGGTGGCGAAGGCGGCGAGCAGGCGTTCGACTTCGTCGCCCTCGACCTGCCCGAGCAGAGCTTTCCGACCCAGGCTCTCTGGTACGTCCTGCCGGACGAGCTCGCCGGCCCGGCGGCGCTGCCGAGCGAGGTCCAGCTCGGCGCCCTGCATGCCTCCGAGCACTCCCAGATCGCCGTCCTGCCGCTGCTTGCGATGTGCGACCGCTGGGACATCGGCGGTCTCTCGACGAACGTCCACATGCAGACCGGCCGGCCGACGATCTTCATCTACGACGGCCATCCCGGCGGCGTCGGCATCTCGCGTCGCGGCTACGACGAGTTCGAGCGCCTCGTCGGCGACGCGGCGCGCCTCGTCGGTGAGTGCCCCTGCGCCGACGGCTGCCCCTCCTGCATCCAGAGCCCGAAGTGCGGCAACCTCAACGACCACCTCCACAAGGGCGGTGCGATCGAGCTGATGGGAGGGATGCTCGGGCGCGCGGCATGATTTCCGCGGTCATGAGGCGCACAACGATCAGCATGATCGAGCTCCGGAGCCCACGGGGACCGGTACGATCGAAAGGCGATGGAGGATTCCTCCTTCGGTCCCGTCTACTGCACCGGGTGCGGGCAGCGGAACCCCCCCGGATCGCGGTTCTGCGCTGCCTGTGGCAATGAGCTGACCGCGGTCGAGACCCGGACCGCGCTGACGCCCCCGGAGGATCTCCGCGAGCGGGCTCGCGCCGCCGCTATCGAGGCGGCGGGACAACGCAAGCAGGCGACGGTGCTGTTCGCCGACGTTGCCGGCTCCATGGACCTGGCGGAGCGAATCGACGCCGAGCAGTGGCGGGAGGTGGTGGACGGTCTCTTCAAGCTGCTCGCCGACGCCGTCCATCGTCACGAGGGAACCGTCGACAAGTTCACCGGCGACGGGATCATGGCTCTGTTCGGGGCGCCGATCGCAGATGAGGAGCATGCACGCAGCGCCTGTCTGGCAGCGCTGGAGATGCTCGAGCAGTCGTCGGCCTACGGCGAGCGGGTCGATGCGGACCTCGGCATCCTGCCCGCGGTCCGGATCGGGATCAACTCCGGAACGCTCGTGATCGGCTCGCTCGGTGAGCACGACGATCTCCAGTACACCGCGATCGGACACACCGTCGGCCTTGCGCAGCGGATGGAGTCGCTGGCGACGCCCGGCTCGATCCTGATCAGCGAGAGGACGGCCGGGCTGGTTCGCGGCTACATCGATCTCGAGGACCGCGGACCGGTGGACGTGAAGGGCGCTACGGCACCGGTGGAGACCTTCGTCCCGATTGGAGTCGGCGCCGCGCGCGACCGCCTCGACGTGGCACGCGAGCGTGGCCTGACGCCGCTTGCCGGCCGGGACGCGGAACTGGCCGAATTGGAGGCGACCCTCGTCCGTGCCGAGGAGGGGGACGGCTGCGTGATCGGCATCGTCGGCTCCGCCGGGGTCGGCAAGAGCCGGATCTGCCATGAGCTCGCGGACCTGTGCCGTTCTCGCGGCATCCCCGTCTACGCGGCCCGCTGCGAGGCCCATGGCCGCGACCTGCCGCTGATGCCCGTCCTGCAGATGCTGCGCGGCTATTTCGCGATCGAGGACGGGGACGCCCCCGGTCCGGCCCGAGCGAAGGTCGAGGAGCGGCTGCTCGCGCTCGACCGCTCATTCGGGCCTGACCTCGCGCTCGTCTGGGACTTCCTCGGCATCGGCGAGCCCGGGCAGCGGCCGCAGATGAGCGGCGAGGCGCGCGAGCGCCGTCTCAACGACCTCGTTCGGCGGATAATCCTGGCGCGCGGCCGGCTCG
>CAZTGN010000301.1:0-2802 GCA_964613275.1 uncultured Conexibacter sp.
GGCCGCAGAGCCGGCTCGAGGTGCGGCGGGACGCCCGCGCCGGGTACGCCGTTCGCCTCACGGTCGATGCCGAGCTGCAGCGCGCGGCGGAGCGCGCGCTCGTGTACGGGATCGAGACGGCGAAGGCGAACGAGTCGTACTTCGCGGACGGCGGCGCCATCGTCGCGCTCGATCCGCGCGACGGCGCGGTGCTCGCGATGGCCTCCTACCCGACGTTCAAGCCGTCGGTGTGGGTGGGGAGGATCGATCCGAAGAAGGTGGCGCCGCTGCTCGACGCGAAAGCGGCGAAGGAGGCGAACTTCCCCGGCGTCAACCGCGCCAACAGCGGCGTCTACCCGCCCGGGTCGACCTGGAAGCCCGTCACCGCCCTCGCGGCGATGCAGGAGCACATGCTCTCCCCGTTCGACTCGATCCAGTGCACGCCGACGGCGACGTACGGCCTCGACGAGCAGGAGTTCCGCAACTGGAACCCCTACGTCAACAAGCCGATGACGCTGTCGGTCGCGCTCGCCGAGTCGTGCGACACGTACTTCTACGAGGTCGGCAACCGCTTCTACGAGCGGGGGCTGGGCGAGCGCTCGTACTGGACGCGCATGCAGGACTGGGCCGCGCAGCTCGGCTTCGGTCAGTCCACCGGCCTCGACATCGGCGGCGAGGCAACCGGCCTCCTGCCGACGCCCGAGTGGCGCCGCCGGACCTACGAGACCGACTGGGACCGGGCGTGGAACCCCGGTGACCTGATCCAGTACTCGATCGGCCAGAAGGACCTGACCGTCACGCCGCTCCAGATGGCGCGCTTCTACGCCCTGCTCGCGAACGGCGGCAACCTCGTGACGCCGCACGTCGTCGCGGCCGTCGAGCAGCCCGGCGGCGACGGCGAGGCGCCGGTCGACCTGCGCAGCTTCGCGCCCGAGCCGCCCAGGTCGGCCGGGCTCGACCCCGCCGCCCTGCAGGTCGTGCAGGAGGGGCTCTACCTCGCGACGCACTCGACGGAGGGCACGTCGGCCGCGGTCTTCGCCGACTATCCGGTCCCGATCGCGGGCAAGACCGGAACGGCGGAGAAGGTCGTGCAGCTCCCCGGCTACCCGCCGGACCACCTCGAAGATCAGTCCTGGTGGTGCGGGTGGGGCCCGTACGGCGCCGCCAGCTACAACGACCGGCCGCCCCTCGTCGTCTGCGCGCTGATCGAGAACGGCGGCCACGGCTCGACTGCGGCCGCGCCCGCCGCGCTGAAGCTGTTCGAGACGTGGTTCGGCGTCGAGGCCGAGGAGCAGCGGGAGCTGGTGGCGACGGACTGATGGCCGACTACGCCGGACACGCCGCCTCGCGCCCGCGCTCGCGGCGCCGCGCCGAGGCCGCGGACCTCTCGGCCTTCGTTCGCCGGCTCGACTGGGTGCTCGTGCTCGCGGTCGGGGCCCTCGTCGCCTACGGCCTCTGGGCGGTCGCCGGGATCACGCGCTTCGACGTCCCGGGCGACCCCTCCTACCACGTCGTGCGGCAGGGGATCGCCGTCGCAGTCGGGCTCGTGGCCGCGCTCGCCGCGCTCGTGACGCCGCCGTCGTTCCTGCGCCGGCACTGGCGGCTCGTCTACCTGGCGACGATCGGGATGATGGTGCTGGTGTTCGCGGCGGCCGAGGCGGTGCGCGGCTCGAAACGGTGGCTCGACATCGGCCCGTTCCAGCTCCAGCCGTCGGAGCTCGGCAAGGTCTTCCTCGTCGTCGCGCTGGCGGGCTTCCTCGTCGAGCGCGGCGCCCGGATCACGCGGGCGACGACGGTGGCGGCGGCGGTCGGGCTCGCGGCTGTACCGGCGCTGCTCGTCTTCCTGCAGCCCGACCTCGGCACGGCGATGGTGTACGTCGCCGCCCTCGGGGCCGTGCTGCTGGTCGCGGGCGCGCGCTGGCTCCACCTGGCGCTGCTGGGCATCGCCGCGTCCCTCGTCGTGGCCGGCGTCGTCTGGCTGCTCCCCGCCGCCGGCGTCGAGGTGCTGAAGCCGTACCAGACCGCCCGCCTGACGGGCTTCGTGAACCCGGAGGAGGATCCCGCGGGGCTCACGTACAACGTCAAGCAGTCGATCACCGCGATCGGCTCGGGTGGGCTCGACGGGCGCGGGGTGACCGGCGCGAGCCAGACGCGGCTCGACTACCTGCCCGAGCACGCGACCGACTTCGTCTTCGCGTCGCTGGCCGAGCAGCGGGGGTTCCTCGGCGCCTCGATCCTGCTCCTGCTCTACGCGCTCGTCGTCTGGCGCGGGATCAAGATCGTCGCGATCGCGAACAGCCAGTTCGCGGCCACCGTCGCAGGCGCGATCACCGTCATGTTCGTGTTCCAGGTCTTCCTGAACGTGGGCATGACGATCGGGATCGCGCCCGTCACCGGCATCACGCTGCCGTTCGTCAGCTACGGCGGCAGCTCGCTGATCATCTCGCTCGCGTTCATGGGGCTCCTGCAGGCGATCCACGTCCGCGGGCGGATGTCGGGCCGCTAGCGCGCCCGAGGCCGGGTCCGGCCCCGCTGCTACGCTTCGCCCGGAACCGAGAGCACCGGGCCCGGATCGGGCGTGCGGGATCTCGGGAAAGGTCAATCACGATCGCAGCCACCCCGGACATCGCGCAGCGCCGCGACCCGGCCGGCGAAGCCGGCCCGGCTCGCGGCGATCGCGGAGGCCGACAGCGTCGGGCTCCGCTGCCGCGGGGTGGCGCGCTGGGAGGAACGTGTGCGCTGGTTTCGCCGTGCCGCCCGACCGGACGAGGAGGCGCCCGCGGAGGCTGCCGCTCCGGTCGCAGACGAGTCACAGGAGCAGGA
>CAZTGN010000302.1:0-2782 GCA_964613275.1 uncultured Conexibacter sp.
AAGACCGTGTGCTTGCCGTCGAGCCAGTCGGCCGCGGCGATCGTGACGATGAAGAACTGCGAGCCGTTCGTGTTCGGGCCGGCGTTGGCCATCGCGAGCGCGCCGCGCTCGACCTTGTGGTCGTTGAGCTCGTCCTCGAAGGTGTAGCCGGGGCCACCGGTGCCGGTCCCCTCCGGGCAGCCGCCCTGGATCATGAAGTCGACGATCACCCGATGGAAGGTGAGGTCGTCGTAGAAGCCGTCGGCGGCGAGCTTGCGGAAGTTCTCGACCGTCTTCGGGGCGTCCTCGTCGTGGAGCTCGAGCTCGATCGGACCGGCATTGGTGTTCATGGTGGCGCGTGACATGCGCCCAGGTTAGTCAAGCGACGCCCAGGGCCTCGCCGCGGCCGAGCGCGACTTTCGGGCCTGTGCGATGTTGCAGCCGGCGGGACGTGAGTCGTCGGCAGACATCGAAGGCCCGGAGGCGGCCCGCGGCCGCGGCGCTGGCCTGCGCGCTCGCGGCGCTCGTCGCGGCGGCGGCCGCGAGCGCTCCTGCCGGCGCCCGCGAGCTGCCGGAGGGCCACGGGAAGCTGCCGAACATCGTCGTCGTCGTCACCGACGACCAGGCCCGCTCGACGATGTCGCCCGAGGTGATGCCCAACCTCTACTCGAAGCTGATCGCGAACGGCACCACGTTCACCGACTACGCCATCCCGACTCCGCTCTGCTGCCCGTCGCGGGCCGCCTACCTGACCGGCCAGTACGGCCACAACAACGGCGTCCTGCGCAACTTCTACCCCGACCTGCGCCGGCAGCGCAACGTGCTCCCGACCTGGTTGCGGGAGCGCGGCTACAAGACCGCCCACGTCGGCAAGTTCCTCAACAAGTACGAGCTCGAGGACTCGCCGCGGACGGTCGCCCCCGGCTGGGACCTGTGGCTGACCCAGCTGGAGAAGCGGAAGTACTACGACTGGACGGCGTCCAAGAACGGGCGCATCGTCCGGTTCGGCTCCGACGACGACGACAACGTCACCGCGGTGACGTCGCGACAGGCGACCACGTGGGCGGGCAAGCTCGCCCGCCGGGAGCGCCCCTTCTACCTGCAGGTCGACTACTACGCACCGCACACCGCCCCCGGCCGCGACTTCGACCCGACCTGCCGCTCGGCCCCGAAGCCGCAGGCCGAGGACGTCGGCCGCTTCGCCGGCGCCGCCCTGCCCGACCCGCCGAGCTTCAACCAGGACGACGTCTCCGAGATGCCCTCGTTCATCCGCGACCGGCCGAAGCTCAGCCCCGAGGAGATCGACGGGATCACCACCCATTACCGCTGTGCGCTCGAGTCGCTCTACGGGGTCGATCGCGGCATCGGTGAGATCCACGACGCGATCGCCGACGCCGGCGAGCTCAGCCGGACCGTCTTCGTCTTCACCTCCGACAACGGCTACTTCTACGGCGAGCACCGGATCGCGAAGGGCAAGCCCTACCCCTACGAGGAGAACATCCACATGCCGCTGACGGTCAGCGTGCCGCCGCGCTGGCGCGGCGGCGCCGCGCTGGCGCCGACATCGGACGCCCCGGTCGCGAACATCGACCTGGCGCCGACGCTGCTCGAGCTCGCCGACGCCGTCCCCTGCGTCGGCAGGGAGACGCGCAACTGCCGGACGCTCGACGGGCGCTCGCTGATGCCGTTGATCGACGGCCGCGGCCGGTTCCCGGACCCGCGCGGGATCGCGCTCGAGCGCTCGAGCTGCGACTTCCGCGGCGTCCGCTGGGACCAGAACGTCTACGTCGCCTGGTCGCAGGTCGGGACGGCGGGCTGCGTGCCGGGCGAGGCCGAGATGTACGACCTGCGCAGCGACCCGTTCCAGCTCAACGACCTGCTGCCGGCCGGGGAGGGCTCGCCGCACGACGAGCTGCGGATCAAGCTCGCCCGGAAGATGCGCCGGCTCGGCACCTGCTCGGGCGTCCGCGGCCGCGATCCGAGGCCGCCGCCCGGCTTCCACTTCTGCGAGTAGCCCGAACCGGCGCCGGCGCCGCGGCGCTCGGATAGATTGATCCGGCCGTGGGAGCGGGAGGATCGAGCCGGCGCCGGGGAGCGGGCGGGGCCATCGCCCGAGCCGGCGCGCTCGCGCTCGCGACTCTGGCGCTCTCGGGCATGACCGCCGCCGGCGCCAGGGCCGACTTCCCCTACAGCCGCAACGCGACGCCGACGGGCTACGGGGACCTCTGGCTCGATCCGGGCCAGCTGCCGGGCGATCTCGGCGGCAACACCTTCAAGTTCGCGGCGACCCCCGATCCGGCGAACACGAACATCAACGCGAGCGCGGTCGAGCTCGGCGGCGTCCGCGGCGCCCACGTCGTCGACGCCGACGCCACGGCCGCGACCGCGTTCCGGACCACGACCGGCCGCCCCGACGTGACGATCGCCGTCCTCGACTCGGGGATCCAGTGGAACGACGCCGGCGACATGGCCGACCTGCGGGGGAAGACCCGGATCAGCGCCGGCGAGGCGCCGCGACCCCGCAATGACGGCCTCGCGTCGCCGAACGAGCCCGGCGAGGACTGCGGCCCCGCCGGCCCCTACGGCAACGCCGGCGACTGGGACCTGAACGGCGACGGCGTCTTCAACCTGCTCGACTACGCCTGCGACGACCGGGTCCGGGCCGACACACCGAAGGGCGTCGGGCCGGCGGGCATGTTCGAGCCCCAGGACCTCCTGATCGCGTTCAGCGACGGCATCGACGACGACGGCAACGGCTACGTCGACGACATCGTCGGCTGGGACTTCCTCGACGACGACAACG
>CAZTGN010000303.1:0-2779 GCA_964613275.1 uncultured Conexibacter sp.
CCGGCGCCTCGCTCGACTTCACGCCGTTCCACCTCGATGCCGAGCTCGCGCGGCTGATCGGCCTGCCCGGGGTCATCCTCCACGGCCTCTACACCTACGGCCAGCTCGCCCGCGGCCTGCTGGCGCCGTTCGGGTCCGATCCGCGCGCCCTGCGCTCGCTCGGCGCCCGCCTCCGCCGCCCCGCGGTTCCCGAGCACGAGCTCGTCGTCACCGGCACGATCGCCGCCGCGGCCGGCGATCACCTCGAGGTGGCCTGCGCGGTCTCCCAGGACGGCCGCGAGGTGCTCTCGGAGGGAATCGCCGAGCTGGCGCCGGCCCCAGCGGCCGGCATCGGGCCGGCGCAAGCCGAACGAGCGGGCGGCGGCGACCACCCGAAGTAGGCAGCGTCACTTCCCACTTCATGCGGTGCTAGGCTCGGAGCGCGGTCGCCGGGCCGCGCGCTGATGGGCTACGAGCAGCTTCTCTACGAGGTCTCCGACGGGGTCGCGACCGTGACCCTGAACCGTCCCGAGCAGCGCAACGCGCTCTCCGGCGTGATGCTCGAGGAGCTCGTCGACGCGTTCGGGCGGGTCCGCGACGACGACGCGGTGCGGGCGGTGGTGCTGACCGGCGCGGGCGAGAAGGCGTTCTGCGCCGGCGCCGACCTCGGCGGGTTCGCCGCCGAGGCGCCGCTGGTCGCCAAGCACTTCGCCTCCGACCGATTCCTCGAGCTCTTCCGGCTGCTGCCGCGGCTCGGCAAGCCGTCGCTGTGCGCGGCGAACGGCCACGTGCTCGCCGGCGGCATGGGGCTGGCGCTCTCCTGCGACCTGCTGATCGCGAAGGAGGGGATCACCTTCGGGACGCCGGAGATCAACGTCGGCGCGTTCCCCTACATGATCATGGCGATCATCTACCGCAGCGTCCCGCGCAAGAAGGTCAACGAGATGATGCTGCTCGGCGAGCGGATCAGCGCCGTCGAGGCGGTCGATTACGGGATCGCGAACAAGGCCGTCCCGGCGGCCGAGTTCGACCGCGCCGTCGCCGACTGGGCGCAGCGGCTCGCCTCGAAGAGCCCGGTCCTGATGCGGCTCGGCCACGACGCCATGTACCGCCAGCAGGACATGGCGCTCGACGACGCCCTCGAGTTCCTCCGCAGCCAGCTCTCGCTGACCTTCTCGACCGAGGACATCCAGGAGGGCGTCAAGGCGTTCTTCGAGAAGCGCGATCCGGAGTGGAGGGGGCGATGAGCTCCTTCTCCGACCCGGTGATCATCAGCTGCTCGATCAGCGGCGCGATCGCCAACCGCGAGCAGTGCCCGGCGATCCCCTACACGCCGCAGGAGTACGCGGCCGAGGCGCGGCGGGCGGTCGACGAGGGCGCCTCGCAGATCCACATCCACGCCCGCACGCCCGAGGGCGTGCCGTCGTACGAGATCGAGGACTTCCGGGCGATCAGCGAGGCGATCCGGACCGAGGTCGGCGACGTGATCGTCAACTACTCGACCGGGGCGATCGGGGTGCCGCTGGAGAAGCGGATCGCCTACCTGCGCGAGCTCAGGCCCGACGTGGCGGCGCTGAACATGTCGTCGATGAACTACGCGAAGTACTCGCGCCGGCGCCGCGACTTCGTCTTCAAGGCGGTCTTCGAGAACAGCTTCGACACGATCGTCGAGCTGATCGGGGCGATGCGCGAGCACGGCATCCAGCCCGAGCACGAGTGCTTCGACGCCGGCCACGTCGCCAACCTCGATCCGCTGCTCGACATGGGCCTGCTCGAGCCGCCGCTGCAGATCTCGCTGGTGATGGGGGTGACGGGCGGTATCCGGCCGACGCCGCGCAACGTCGGGCTGATGTCGGAGCAGATCCCCGCCGGCCCCGGCGGGCCCAACAACTGGCAGGTGATCGGCGTCTCCCGCGACCAGTGGAAGCTGCTCGCGAGCGCGCTCGTGCTCGGCGGCAACGTCCGTGCCGGCCTCGAGGACAACCTCTACCTGCCGGACGGGACCATGGCGCGCTCGAACGGCGAGCTGATCGCGAAGGCACGGCAGATGGCAGAGGACGTCGGCCGGCGGGCGGCGACGGTGGCGGAGGCCCGGCAGCTGCTCGGGTTGGGCGGGCGGCGGGCGGCGGGCAGCGGGCAGCGGGCAGCGGGAGGCTGATGGTGGCCGCGCCGGGCGACGGCGAGCCGACCCTGAAGATCAGCGAGCTCGCCGAGGCCGCGGGGGTTCCGGTCGCGACCGTCCGCCACTACCTGCGCGAGGGGCTGCTGCCGGAGGGGACGAAGACGAGCCGCAACATGGCCTACTACCCGGCGGCGACCGTCGATCGGATCCGGCTGATCAAGCTGCTGCAGGAGGAGCGGTTCATGCCCCTGCGGGTGATCCGCGAGCTGCTCGACCGCGAGGGCGGCGACACCGAGGCGGTCCGGTCGCTGCTCGCCGAGTCCGACCGCGAGATCGACCGGGCGCTCGCCCGCGAGCGCGAGCGCACCCCGGCCGCCGCCGTCAGCCAGCGCTACGACGTTCCCGCCGCCGTCCTCGATCGCCTCGCCGAGATCGGGATCCTCAGCCCCGCCGCCGCCGGCTACTCGCCCTCCGACGTCCGCATCGTCGCCGCGATCGCCCGCTTCCGCGCCGGCGGCTACGACGAGCGGATCGGCTTCACCGTCTATGACGCGGCCCGGTTCCTCGAGCCGCTGCAGGCGCTCGCCCGGCGCGAGGTCGAGCTGCTGTCGGAGAAGCTCGTCGGTCGCTTCGAGCCGGATCGCGCCGCCGAGCTGATCGAGGCCGGGATCGAACCGC
>CAZTGN010000304.1:0-2774 GCA_964613275.1 uncultured Conexibacter sp.
TCCTCCAGCACGTCGACGAGCCCGCGAACGGCCTCGATCCCGATTCGCGCCTGCTCGAGGTCGCGCTCGTCCTCCTTGGCGATCCGGCGATAGGCGAGGTTGATGATGCTGACCACGCTCTGGGCCACGAGGTCCTGGACGCGGACCCGTCGCATCTCCTCCTCCATCTGCCGGAGCATCTGCTCCTGCTCGGGCGTCAGCTGCTCCGCGCCTTCCGCCGCGTCGTCCGCGCTTCCTTCGCCTGGCTCGCTCATCGCCACGGACCTTACCCGCCCGCGACGTAGCTATCGGCGGTGAGGGCGACCGCCGCACGGTATGCGTCGGCGACCGACCCGCCCCGCTCGAGCTCCGCGCGCGCGCGCTGGGCGCCGTTCGGCCCGGTCGGATCCCAGCCGCCGAGGTCGATCCCGAGATGCGCCCGCGCCGGCGCGGTCCACTCGAGCAGCTCCTCGACCGCCGCCGCGGTGGCGATCTCGGTCCCGCTCTCGAAGTCGATCATGCTGCCGTCGAGCCCGTGGCGGATCGCCCGCCACAGGTTCTCCTCGACCTCGCGCGGACGCTGCGGCTGCGCGAGGCGGCCGTCGTCGTGGTCGGCCGCGGCCTGGGCGACGGCGGCGATCATCAGCCCGGCGAGGCCGAACGACTCCTCGCCGCCGCTCTGCGCGTCGCAGATCCGCACCTCCACCGTCCCGAAGCGGTGGTGTGGCCGGATGCTCCACCAGAGCTGCGTCGACTCGACGATGGATCGCGTGCGCTCGAGCAGATCGACGAAGCCGGCGTAGGCGTCCCAGCCCCCGAACGGCTCGTGGATGCCGCAGCGCGGGAACGTCCGCGTGAAGATCTGGGTCCGGACCGACGCGAGGCTCGTGTCGCGGCCGTCGAGGAACGGCGAGTTGGCGGAGATCGCCAACAGCAGCGGCAGCACGTTGCGGAGGCTGTCGCAGACGACGACCGCACGGTCGGCGCCGCGAACGCCGACGTGGACGTGCAGGCTCCAGGTGTTGTTGCGCTGCGCGACCCAGCCGAGCTCGGCACGCAGGCGGTTGTAGTGCGGCGTGTCGATGATCGCCTGGTCGAGATAGTCCGCCCATGGATGGGTGCCGCAGGCGGCCAGCGCCCGGCCCTCTCGTCCGGCGAGCTCGAACAGGAGCCGCCGCCGCTCCCGCTGGCGCGCCTTCATCTCTGCGAAGTCGAGCGAGCGCCCCGAGCGGATCTCCACCTCGGTGTCGATCAGCTCGCCGCGCACCGAATCGGCCAGGATCGGGTCAGCCTGCGCCTCCTCGTAGAGGCGCGCGAAGCCGTGCACCAGGTCCAGCGTCGCCGGATCGACGAGGGCGAACTCCTCCTCGACCGCCATCGTGAAGTCCGTCGACTCCTCGAACCGGGCCCGGGCCGCGTCGAGGTCGAGGCTCTCGTCGCGAGCCAGGGTCATGGGCTCACGCCAGGTAGAAATAGAGCGCGTAGAGGAGATCGACCGCGGGGCTGGACGTGTGCACCGTCACCTCGGGCGGGACCTCGAGGAGCTGCTCGGAGTAGTTGAAGATGATCCGGACCCCGGCCTCGACGAGGCGATCGGCCACGTCCTGGGCCGACTGGGCCGGGACGGCGAGGACTCCCACGACGACCTCCTCGGCGGCGATCAGGTCCTCGAGCTCGTCGAGCGGACGGACCTCGATGCCGCCGATCTTCCTACCGGTCAGCTTCGGCGAGACGTCGAAGATCGAAACGATCCGGAACCCGTGATCGGCGAAGATGTCGGACGTCGCGATCGCCCGTCCGAGATGGCCGGCGCCGAACAGCGCGATGTTGTGATGGCCGGAGGTGCGCAGGATCTTGCGGATCTCGGCGACGAGCGAGTCGACGTTGTAGCCGACCCCGCGCTTGCCGAACTTGCCGAACCCGGAGAGGTCGCGGCGGATCTGGGTCGAGTTGACGTGAGTCCAGGCGGCGAGATCCTGCGACGAGATCGTCTCCCGACCCATCTTCCGGGCCTGGATCAGGACCTGGAGGTAGCGGGCGAGCCTCGCGGCCACGCCGAGCGAGAGGCGATCGGCTCCGAGGCCGTCTCGGGACGTGCCCACGGCGGTTCGATCGCTGGTGCGCCGGGCGCTCACCCGGGAAAGGTATCGAGCCGGGAGCGGACGCGGTCGGCGTCGAAGAGGAGCTCGCTGACGCGGACGCCATCGACCTCGACCACCGGGATCAGCTCGAGCAGCCGTCGATGGAGCTCGCGGTCCGACTCGATGTCGACCTCGCGCAGCGTGAACCGGAGACCCTCGCGGCGCAGCCCCTCGAGCCCCGCGCGCGCCTCGTCGCAGAGGTGGCAGCCGGTGCGGCCGTAGAGCGTGACCACGGCGGCGCGGGCCACGTCAGCGAGCCGCGGCGTCGAGATCGAGGTAGTCGGGATAGGCGATCGGCTCCGCGTAGCGGGCCGCCGACCCGATCATCGCCGCGTTGTCGGTGCAGAGCTCGGGGGGGACCAGCTCGAGCCGGACGCCGTGCTCGGTGCAGAGCGCGGCCGCCCGCTCGCGGAGCAGCGCGTTCGCGGCGACGCCGCCGCCGAGCGCGACCGCGTCCCAGCCGCCGCGGTCGAGCGCCCGCCGGAGCTTGGCCACGAGCTGACCGACCACCGCCTCCTGAAAGCTCGCCGCGAGGTCGGCGCGCCGGCGGCGCGCCCGCTCGGGGCCGAGCTCGTCGACCGCGTACACGAGCGCCGTCTTCAGGCCGCTGAAGCTGAAGTCGAGGCTGTCGGCCCGACTCATCGCAACCGGCAT